>NZ_LZML01000036.1:0-48792 GCF_001665695.1 Nocardia sp. 852002-51101_SCH5132738
GGATGAACGGAACCAAAATAAATATTTGGCACTGACATTCATCGACACACTATTGAGTTCTCAAAGAACACACGCACCAGCAATCTCGCGGGATTCTTCCCGGTCGATCGGTTGGGCAACTTTTACAGCTTAGCTCAGCCAGAAGTTCCCGACCAAATCGGGGTCCCTCTTACCGAACCAGTGTGATTGTCAGGCGCTCCTCGTCCGACCTCGTTGTCCCGGGCCTCTCGGCTCCGGGTCGGTGTCCGTGTCGCTCTGACTTGGAATAAGTTACGTGGCGGAGAACAGAACGTCAAATCGCCACGTCGGCTCGCATTTTCGCAGGTCACCGGCCCGGCTCCGGGCCGGTGACCGACCCGAATCACACGGATGTGACTCAGGTCATGGCCAGATCAGCTCCCGGCTCGGCGGGCGCCGGCGAAGTTCTTCTTGCCGCGCCGCAAAACCAACCAGCGTCCGTGCAGGTAGTCGGTGTCGGCGGGCATCCACTCCGGGTCGGAGATGCGGACGTTGTTCACCGAGGCGCCGCCGTCGGCGACCGCCCGGCGAGCTGCGCCACGACTGTCCGAGAGTCCCGAGGCGACCAGCAGATCGACGATCGTCGATTCGGGGCCGGCCTCCGCCACAATGCCCTCACCCGCGGCTTCGGCCAGCGCGGAGCCGAGTGTCGCTTCGTCCAGATCGTGCAGATCGCCGCGGCCGAACAGCGCCTGGCTGGCCAGCTGCACCGCGCGGGTGTGCGCCTCGCCGTGCACGAGCGTGGTCATTTCGGCGGCCAGGCGACGCTGCGCTTCCCTGGCATGCGGACGTTCGGCGGTCGCGGTCTCGAGTTCGGCCAGTTCCTCCCGGTCGAGGAAGGTGAACCAGCGCAGGTAGCGGATCACGTCGGCGTCGCCGGTGTTCACGAAGTACTGGTACCAGGCGTACGGGCTGGTCATCTCGGGATCGAGCCACAGACTGCCGCCGCCGGTCGACTTGCCGAACTTCTTACCGTCGGCGGAGGTGACCAGCGGGGTGGTCAGGGCGTGGACCTGCTCGCTGTCGAGGCGGCGGTTGAGTTCGACGCCGGCGATGATGTTGCCCCACTGATCGGAGCCGCCGACCTGCAGACGGCAGCCGTGGGCGCGGCGCAGCTGTACGAAGTCGTTGGCCTGCAACAGCATGTAGCTGAATTCGGTGTAGGAGATGCCGTCGCCGTCGAGGCGGCGCTTGACGGTATCCCGCGCCAGCATCACGTTCACCGAGAAGTGCTTGCCGATATCGCGGAGGAAGTCGACGGCGCTGAGGTTGCCCGTCCAGTCCATATTGTTGGCGATGATCGCGCCGGTCGGCGAATCGTCGAAGTCGACGAAACGCTGCAGCTGGCCGCGGATCCGGTCGGCCCACTCGGCGACGGTATCGGTCGAGTTCATCACCCGCTCCCCCACGTCGCGGGGGTCACCGATCAGACCGGTGGCGCCGCCGGCCAGGACGATCGGGCGGTGTCCGGCCTGCTGGAAGCGTTTGAGCGTGAGCAGCGGAACGAGATGGCCCGCGTGCAGACTCGCCGCGGTGGGGTCGAAACCCGCATACAGGGTGATGGGGCCCTTCGCCGTTTCGGCCCGCAGGGCGTCCAGATCCGTGGACTGTGCGATCAGCCCACGCCAGGTCAGTTCGTCGATGATGTCGGCGCTCACGTCCTCCCATCTTTCCGCACCGAGCCCGCTCGGCTGCGCTGGGTCGGCGATGTCCGGGCCGGGCGGGCCGTTCGGTCAGGAATGAACCGCGCCGATGCGTCGGGGGCCCGGCCGATGCTCGACGATCGTCGGCTGGGCAGTCCGCGAGCGGAGCGTGGACGCGTGCGTATGTGTGCGAGCGTCCGGGCCATGGCCGATCGCCTCGGATCCGGATGTACTCGATACATGACAGAGAACACCATGATCGACAACGAAACCCTCGGCACCACAACGGTTTCCGCCGACGCCGGCACCGACCGCACGTCCACCCCGAAGACCGGCCCCGACCACACGGCCGTGGGCCCCGTCGTCGTCTTGGGCGGCGTCGGGAAGACCGGTCGGCGGGTCGTGGCGCGTCTGGCCGAGCGCGGCATCGAGGTGCGCCCGGCCTCCCGTTCGACCGCGATCCCGTTCGACTGGGAGGACCGGACGACCTGGGCGGCCGCCCTGGACGGCGCTCGATCCGTCTACCTGACCTACCAGCCGGATCTTGCCGCCCCGGGCGCCGACGAGGCGGTGAGAGAACTGACCGCGGTGGCACGCCGGGCCGGGGTGCGGCGACTGGTTCTGCTGTCCGGCCGGGGCGAGCCGGAAGCGCAGCGTTGTGAGGAGATCGCCCTGCGCAGCGGCCTGGCCACGACCGTGGTGCGGTGCAGCTGGTTCGCACAGAACTTCAGCGAGGATTTTCTCGCCGAGGAGATCGCGACCGGACAGGTGACACTGCCCGCCGATACGGTCGCCGAGCCGTTCGTCGACGCCGAGGACATCGCCGATGTCGCTGTCGCCGCACTCACCGAGGACGGGCATACCGGTGAGATCTACGAACTGACCGGGCCGCAGGCACTGACCTTCGCCGAGGCGGTGGCCACGATCGCCGCCGCTACCGGTCGCGCGATCGGGTATCGGCCGGTGAGCCTGGACGAATACGCCGCCGCGATGTCGGAGATGGGACTGCCTCGGGAAGTGGTCGACTCGCTGACCTATCTGTTCGGCACGGTTCTCGACGGCCGCAACACCGCCGTCACCGACGGTGTCGAGCGGGCATTGGGGCGGGCGCCGCGATCGTTCGCCGACTATGCCCGCCGGACCGCGGCCGAGGGCGGGTGGCCGGTGACCGACGGTGGCGAGCCGGCCGGTGTGCCGCGCGGGTGATCGGCGATGCCGGTGATCGTGCGTGATTTCCCGGGGTTCCGTTGTCCCGCCGGTGCTGGGAAGCCGGTTGCCGCACCGGCCGCCATGCGCGATCGTCGTGGCATGGATGCCCTCGCCGACCTGCTCGACGGCCCGCGCGCTCGCGGTGCGTTCGTGATGCGCTCGCTGCTGGACCCGCCGTGGTCGCTGCGGATCCAGGACCGGGCGCCGCTCACGGTGGTGGTGGTGACCCGTGGATACGCCTATCTCGTACCGGACGGCGACGATCCGATCCGGCTCGAGGAAGGTGCGGTCGCGATTCTGCGCGGTCCGGATCCGTACACGGTGGCCGACGAACCGTCGACCCCGCCGCAGGCGATCGTTCACCCTGGGCAGACCACGACCACTCCGGACGGTGAACTGCTCTGTGAGACATGGGATCTCGGGGTTCGCAGCTGGGGGACGAACGCGGCCGGAACCACCGCGCTGCTGACCGGAACCTACGAGGTGGCCGGCACGGTCAGCGACCGTCTGCTGCGCGCACTGCCGCCGCGGGCCGTCCTCGACGGTCACGAGGTCGACGAACGTCTGCTCGGCCTGCTGGTCGACGAAGCCGGCCGCGACATCCCCGGGCAGGCATCCGTGCTCGACCGGCTGCTGGATCTGCTGACCATCGCCGCAGTGCGCACCTGGTTCGCACGGGCGGAGGCGCCGCAGTGGTACAGCGCCTACGCCGATCCCGTTGTGGGCCAGGCGTTGCGGCTGCTCGAGCACAATCCCGCCCACGATTGGACGGTCGCCGAGCTGGCGGCGACCGTCGGCGCGTCCCGGGCGGCGCTCGCGCGCCGGTTCACCGAACTCGTCGGGGATCCGCCGATCGCCTACCTCACCGAATGGCGGCTGGCGCGAGCCGCGGACCTGCTGCGCGGGACCGACGCCACCATCGAGTCGATCGCGCGGCAGGTCGGTTACGGGACGGCGTTCAGTCTGAGTGCCGCGTTCAAACGGCGTTACGGGGTCAGCCCCGGCATACATCGGCGCACCGAAACCCTTGCGGCGGAACCGGAACGTGACGCCGGAGCAGGCGGCTGACGAGTCTTCAGCCGGCATGTCGATGGGCCCGCGCCGGGTGTTTTCCGGAGCGGGCCCATCTGGCGGGTGCGAGTTCAGTGTGCGGGGCGGCGTTCGTAGGCGATCCAGGCGAAGACCGCCATCAGGACCAGCGGGAAGATCGCGCCGGCCGGGGCGTCCATGACGAAGGCCTGGGTAGCGGCCGCGCAGACCATGGTGATCGACAGTCCGGCGGCGGCGAGCCAGGACAGGCGCGGCACCAGCAGGCCGATACCGCCCGAAATCTCCACCAGGCCGGTGAAATAGCGGAACCAGTCGCCCCAGCCGATGTCGTGGAAGATGCGGACGGCGTCGGATTGGCCGACCACCTTCGGCAGCCCCGAGGCGATGACGAAGAACAGGCCCAGCACGATCTGCAGGGTCCACAGCACGCGCGTGCGGATCTTGCCGGGACGAGTGGCGACGGACGGGGCGGAGGCGGTGACGGCGGTCATGATTCGGTGTCCTTCCGGATGCTCGGTGTGGGTTCGAGCGCGCTCACCACAGAAGACGGGCCACCCCGGAAGAATTCATCGGTCAGGAGAAAGCGGATCTCAGGGCGCTCAGGTGCACCCGGCTGGCCGTGGCCGCCGTCTGGGCCGACCGATCGCGAATCGCCTCGAACAGCACCTCGTGGGCGTGATGGTCCGCGGCGGGATCGGCCATCGGCCGCATGCGCAGCATCTGCGTCATCGCGCGGTGCACGCGCGGGACGAAGGCGTCGAACAACTGCAACAGCACCTCGTTGTGCGCCGCCGCGATCACCGTGCGGTGAAAGGCGGTATCGGCGTCGACGAGATGGTCGACCGAATCGTCGGATCCGGCACGCACCGCCAGCGCCTTCCGCATGATCCGCAGGTCGGCGGGGGTGCGCCGCTGCGCCGCCAGAGCCGCGGCTTCGGCCTCGATGGCGATGCGGGCCTCGATGACGGCGGCGATGTCGGCACGGCGCAGCACCTCGTCCCAGTCTTCGGCCACCTCCAGCGCGGTGACGAAAACGCCTGCCCCCTGGCGGCTTTCGAGCACGCCCTGACCGGACAGTTCCCGGATCGCCTCGCGCAGCGTGGAGCGTCCCACGCCCAGCTGGGCCGCGAGGGTCGTCTCGCCCGGCAGTTTGTGTCCGAGCGGCCATTCACCCGAGCGGATCCGGTCGAGCAGGAGTTGAGCGGCCTGGGCCGCCAGCGGTTGCCTCTGCACGGTCGCCATCGGCCCTCACCTCTCTACTTGTCTGAGGAGTTGTCACTCGCTATGGTAGCCGACATGGGACAGGGACTGCTTCTCCTCGGCCGCCGCGGCGGGGTCTGAACGACCGGCACCCTGCCCGCGGGTTGCTGGGCTGCGCCGGTCGACACCTCCGACGCAGAAAGCCGATCCCGTGCCCGACCACACTCCCCGCTGGAATCGCCAGCGCCCCTCCGCCATGCCCTCGGATCGTTATCACGATGTGTATCACCATGTTTCGGTGCCGCTGACCGAGCGCAACTGGCCCTCGAAACGCCTCGAATCCGCCCCGCTGTGGGTGCCGGTCGACCTGCGCGACGGCAATCAGGCCCTCGCCGAACCGATGGATCCGGTGCGCAAGCGCCGATTCTTCGAGATGCTGGTCGCGATCGGCTACAAGGAGATCGAGGTCGGCTACCCGAGTGCCTCGCAGGCCGATTTCGACTTCGTCCGCCTGATCCGCGACGCCGAGCTCGCGCCCGCCGACGTCACCCTGGTCGTCTTCACCCCGGCCCGTGCCGATCTCATCGCGCGGACGTTGGAGGCCGTGGAAGGGATCACCAACGACGTGGTGATCCACATGTACACCGCGACCGCGCCGCTGTGGCGCGATGTCGTGCTCGGGCGGTCCCGGGCCGAGGTGGCGGAGATGATCCTCGCGGGCGGCCGCGAGATCGCGCGGCTGGCCGGCGACCGGCCGAATCTGCGATTCCAGTTCTCCCCCGAGGTTTTCATGCTCACCGAACCGGATTTCGTGCTGGAGGTGTGCGATGCGATGACGCAGCTGTGGGACGCGAGCCCGCAGCGCCCGGTGGTGCTGAATCTGCCGGCGACGGTCGAGGTGGCCACGCCCAATGTCTACGCCGACCAGATCGAATACATGGATCGCAATCTGAGCCGCCGCGACGGTGTGATCCTGTCGGTGCATCCGCACAACGACCGCGGCACCGGCATCGCCTGCGCGGAATTGGCGATGCTGGCCGGAGCCCAGCGCGTGGAGGGCTGCGTCTTCGGCAACGGTGAGCGCACCGGAAACGTCGACATCGCGACGCTGGCCCTGAATCTGCACGCCCAGGGTGTGGACCCGATGATCGATTTCTCCGATATCGACGGCATTCGCCGCACCGTCGAGTACTGCACGCGGATGCCGATCCCGGAGCGACACCCCTACGTCGGCGATCTGGTATATACCGCGTTCTCCGGGACGCACCAGGATGCGATCAAGAAGGGTTTCGCCGACCATCGCCGGCGGGCCGAGCTGGCCGGGGTGCCGGAATCCGAGATCGAGTGGCAGGTGCCGTATCTGCCCATCGACCCGGCGGATGTCGGACGCAGCTACGAGGCGGTGATCCGGGTGAATTCACAGTCCGGCAAGGGCGGTATCGCGTATCTGCTGCAGACCGGATACGGACTGGAGCTGCCGCGACGGTTGCAGATCGACTTCGCGCGGCATGTGCAACGCCATACCGACGACACCGGCGCCGAGGTGGGTGCGCGGTGGTTGTGGGAGCTGCTGCAGCAGGTGTACGGCCCGACCGGCGACGGTATCGCCTGCGCCGGAGGCCGGATCCACTGGCGATTCGGCGAGTCCGGCGACGTCGTGATCACCGCGCCGAATGCCGGGGCCGAGGTCGAGACGACCTGCACGGCCGCCGATGCCAGTCGGCTCACGGAAATATTTGCCGCACAGGGCATCTCGATCGAGCCTTTGCAGGCTACCCACCATCGGCTGCCCGCCGGCGCGGGTGCGGAATACGTGGTCTACGGCGAGTTCCGGGTCGGCGGTGACGTTCGATGGACGCTCGGCGTCGCCGATACGGTCGCGGCGGCCGAATCGGCGGCGACGATCGCGGCGGCGCAGCGCGGGCGGATCCGCGCCGAGTTGACGAGCTGACCGCTCAGGCCGACCGCCCGACCTCCGGGGCGCGCGGACTGCGGCGGTAGGCCGAGACCGCCGGGGAGTCGCGCAACCACAGCCGCCACGGGCGGTCGGCGGCCAGGCTCACGCCGACGCGGGGGCCCACCCCGATCGCGGCGGAGTCGGTGATCTCGGGGCCCAATTCCAATCTGATCGGCGCCGCGGGGTCGAACAGGGCGGTGCCGTAGTCGGAGAGCGTAATTCCCAGGGCACTGCCGAAGTTGCCGGGCCCGCGCGCCAGATCGGTATCGGCGCGGGCCGCGGGGCGCCGGGAGCGCGCGACCTCGTGGCCCTCGATCACCTCGCCGGCCCGCAGCAGCACGGCACTGGCGACGCCGTCGGGGCCGCTGGTGACGTTCACGCAGGTGTGCATGCCGTAACTGAAGTAGACGTAGAGCACGCCGGGCGGACCGAACATCACGGCGTTGCGCGGGGTGCGCCCGCGGCCGGAGTGGGCCGCCGGGTCGTGCCACGGTCCGGCCGGGTCACCGCCGTACGCCTCGACCTCGACGATGCGCACGGCGACCGGGCCGGACCGCATCGTCGCGCCCAGTACGCGGCGAGCGGCGGCCAGCGGTTCCACGGCGAGTTCCTCGGCAGACACGGGTTCTCATTCTTACTCGAGCACCCGTGGTGACCGACGCCACGCCCGCCGTGGACCATGCTCGGTCAGAGCCAGCGCTCGACACCGCCGTGATGGGAGCAGGTTCCGCTGCGGTGGCGGCTGTAGCTGTAGGTGCCGTCGCCGCACTGCGCGGTCGCGCCGTCGGGATCCGAGCCGGGACGCGGGACGCAGGCGTGGTCGACGTTCTCGTAATCGCCTGCGGGGCAGGAGATGAAGGCCGGGGCGGCGGTCGCGGTCGCCGTGGGGGCGAAGACGGCGGCAAAGCCGACACCGGCGGCAAGCAGCCAGCCGGTCAGGGTGGTGCGACGGGTGCGGCTCGCTACGCTGTGCACTTGTGAAACTCCTACCATTCTAATTTCGGCCGGAACTGTCCCGGCGGATGACAAAAATAGCGCATCCCATAGCCGCACAGGACATTTCGGGCGAATCAGTGGTAGCGGCTCTACTGCGGCGGGCGCAGCCCGGCGAGTTTGTCGGGGTTCACCTGAAAGCGCAGGTTCTGCACCCGACCGTCGAGGATGTCGAAGGTGAGCGCGCCGACCGGGAATCCGCCGATCTCGCCGACCACGCTCAGTTCGCCGTTCAGCACCACGGCCCGCATCCGGATTCCGGTCAGGATGGGTTTGGCCAGCACACCGAGCAGCCAGCGGGCGACGTGGTCGGGGCCGTGCAACGGCCGGCGGGCCGCGGTGACCTTGCCGCCGCCGTCGTTCCAGAGGGTGACGTCGGGGGCCAGCAGCTGCATCAGCGCGTTGACGTCGCCGCCGTTGGCGGCCGCCAGGAACCGCTCGGTGATCTCCTGCCGCGCAACGGGATCGGTGTCGTAGCGGGGACGGCGGGCCTGCACATGATTGCGGGCGCGATGCGAGATCTGCCGGACGGTCGGCTCGGGGCGATCGAGAAAACCGGCGATCTCGGCGGGTGAGAATCCGAAGACGTCGCGCAGCACGAACACCGCCCGTTCGACCGGGCCCAGTGTCTCCAGCACGACCAGCATGGCCGTGGACACCGTGTCGACGATTTCGACGCGCTCGGTGGCATCGGGTTCGCTGAGCAGCGGTTCGGGCAGCCACGGGCCGACATAGGTTTCGCGTACCGCGCGGGCGCTGGTGAGCCGGTTCAGCGACAGGTTGGTGACCGTCCGCACCAGGTAGGCCTTGGGGTGGCGGACGCGCTCCCGGTCGACCTCGTGCCATTTCAGCCAGGCGTCCTGCAGCACGTCCTCGGCGTCGGCCACACTGCCGAGCAGTTGATACGCGGTGGCGAACAGCAGCCGGCGATGCGTGTCGAACGCATCGCCGGGGTCCGCCGGTGGGTCCGCGGGCCGCGCGGTCACCGCACCGGCGTCCTCGGCGTCACCGTCCATGCGCTCATCCTCTCCCGATCGCTCGAGGGCCCGCAATATCGGGGCAGGTCCCTCACGCCGCGATCCGGCCGGCCGCGCGCGTCGCGCGTCCCCCACGCGACAGCGTGACCGACACATTGGCGCGGCGGCTCAGCCGGAATGTCGGGACCGGGCTGCTGCTCACGAACTCCTTGTAGTGCACCGCGGCGCGGCCCTTCAGGTAGGCGCGGCGGGGGCTGTCGTCGGCGTGCGTGAATCCGATGACCGCATCGCGGCGGCCGAGGCTGACCGGCTGATGGAAGTATCCGAACCGGAACGGCCGCACCGACTTTCCGCGCAGCCGCCGCGCGATGGCGTCCGCGGCGTAGGCCGCGGTCGGCATACCGCTCTGGCAGGTGCCGTGCATCCGCCCCCACGGCTGGGTGATGGCGGCGGCATCGCCGATGGCGTAGATGTCCGGATGCGAGACCGACCGCAAAGTCGGGTCGGTGACGACGGCCCCCGCCGCATCCGTGGTGATGCCGGCCGCGGCGGCCAGGGCGGCTACGCGCACTCCCGCGGTCCACAGCGTCAGCCCGGCGGGCACCATCACGCCGCTGTCCAGGCGCACGGCGTCGGGCAGCACCTTCGTGACGCGAGTTCCGCTGCGGCGCAAGATGTTCAGGCGGTCCAGGGCACGCTCGACGTAGGCGCGCGGGCGCTCGCCCAGCATGGCGGCGGGTTCACCGGTGCTGATCAGGGTGACGGTGAGGCCGGGGTGGGATTCGGCGATCTCGGTGGCGGCCTCGACGCCGGTGAGACCACCGCCGCAGACCGCGACCGCTCCCCCGCCGGCCTCGAGTTCCGCGAGACGCTGCGACATCCGATGCGCCGTGCGCGGATCGTCGAGGGTCCACGCATGCTCGGCCACACCCGGCACGGTGGTGGTGTCGGCGCGGCTGCCGAGGGCGTAGACCAAGGTGTCGTAGCCGAGTTCGACGCCGTCGTCGCAGATCACGCGATGGGCGACCGGATCGATCGCGGTGGCGGAGGCGCGGCGGAAGGCCACACCGGTTCCGGCCAGCAGGTCCGGGATCCGGTGATCGGCGAGTTCGGCGCCGGCCGCGACCTGATGCATACGCAGCCGTTCGGTGAACCGGTCCGACGGGTTGACCAGCGTGATGTGCACCGCCTGCTTGCGGCTGCGGCGCGCGAGCCGGATCGCCGCCAGCATTCCGGTGTAACCGGCGCCGAGGACGACGATCTCGTGCTGACGCCCGGCGTCCGGCTCGAACCGAGTCTCGTGGTTGCTGCGCTGGGTCTTCCGATCACTGCGCTGGGTGTCGCTCATGGTCCTGTCCTTTCGCGGCGGGTCGACTGTGCGATTCGGTGATGGGACAAGTCGGCCGCGACTTTCGTGACACGCCCCGATGTGATGCCGGTCACACCTCCGGGAACAGGCCGGATACCCGCCCGGTTGACATGTCAGGACTTTCGGAAGACGCGAATGAGGTGACCATGGCCGTACAGGTCGAGATCTGGACCGATATCAACTGCCCGTTCTGCTACCTGGGCAAGCGGCGCTTCGAGCAGGCACTGGCCGGCTTCGAACACCGCGACCAGGTGCGGGTCGTGCATCGATCCTTCGAGCTGGATCCGACACTGCCGGCCGGGCACAGCGGCCCCGTGGTCGCCCATATCGCCGAGAAGTACGGCATCAGCGAGGCTCAGGCAGCCGCCAACGAACGCGGCATCGCGGCCCAGGCGCAGGCCGTCGGCCTGCCCTATCGCACCGAGGGACGCGACTTCGGCAACAGCTTCGACATGCATCGGCTGCTGCACTTCGCACTGGAGCGCGGGCGGCAGGAAGAACTGCTCGACGCGTTGTACGAGGGCAATTTCGCCGACGAGCGGCCGGTGTTCGGGGACCGGGAACGGTTGATCGAGCTGGCCTCGCGAGCCGGGCTGGACGCGGCCGAGGTGCGCGCGACCCTCGACGACCCGCGGGCCTACGCCGAGGCGGTGCGCGCCGATGAACAGACCGCCGCCGAACTCGGTGCGACCGGCGTGCCGTTCTTCGTCTTCGACCGCACCTACGGCGTATCGGGGGCTCAGCCGCCGGAGGTGTTCACGCAGGCACTGGAGCGGGCATGGGCAGATCGGGCCCCCGCGCTGCAGGTGCTCGGCGACGGCGAGACCTGCGGTCCGGACGGCTGCGTGGTCGAGCCGGGCGGGACCGCCGCAGCGCCACCGCGCGATCACCACTGATCCCCTCTTGCGTCGCGACCGGACCCCGGGCAGAATTCAACACACAATGAATTCAACGCTCGGTGAATAACCTCGCCGGCCGTGTGACGTGAGAGGTGGACCGTGGCGAACCCCGATTCGTCCCCGGCGATCACCGTCGAGCACCTGCGGGTGCGTCGCGGGGGACATGAAGTGCTGCACGATATTTCGCTGACCGTTCCGGCGGGCAGCATCACCGGCCTGCTCGGGCCGTCCGGCTGCGGTAAGACCACCTTGATGCGCAGCATCGTCGGCACCCAGCTGATCGAGGCCGGCAGTGTGCGGGTGCTCGGCGAGGAGGCCGGCGCCCGCGGACTGCGTGCGCGCGTCGGCTACGTCACCCAGGCGCCGAGTATCTACGACGATCTCAGCGTGCTGGACAACGTCTCCTACTTCGCCGCGCTGTACGGCCGCGACTCCGAAGCGGTGCACGCGGCGATCGAACAGGTCGGCCTGAGCCCGCATATCCGGCATCGGGGCAATCAACTCTCCGGCGGGCAGCGCACCCGGGCATCGCTGGCGTGTGCGCTGGTCGCCGATCCGGAACTGCTGGTCCTCGACGAGCCGACGGTCGGACTGGATCCGGTGCTGCGGGTCGAGTTGTGGAAGCAGTTCCACGAGCTCGCCGCTCAGGGCCGCACACTCGTGGTGTCGAGTCATGTCATGGACGAGGCCGAGCATTGCGACCAGCTACTGCTCATGCGCGACGGCCATCTCCTGGCCCAGCTCACTCCCGACCAACTGCGCGCCGACACCGGCGAAACCAGTTTGGAGAACGCGTTTCTCGCCCTCATCACGATGGGACAGCCGCGATGACAACGACATTCGCCCCGCCGTCACGCCCGCCGCTGCGCTGCTACACCGCGACCTCGGCGCGCATCCTGCGTCAGTTGCGCGCGGACCGGCGCACCGTCGCCATGCTGCTGCTGGTGCCGACGCTGCTCATGGCACTGCTGTATTTCGTCTATCACGAGACGCCGACCATGCCGGGAGCGCCGTCGCTGTTCGACCGCGTCGGCATCAGCATGCTGGGCATCCTGCCATTCATCGTGATGTTCCTGATCACCGCGATCGCCATGCAGCGCGAGCGGACCTCGGGCACGCTGGAGCGGCTGATGACCACACCGCTGTCGAAGCTGGATCTGCTGGGCGGATACGGCACGGCGTTCTCCGTCGCCGCGGCGGCGCAGGCGGGCCTGGCGTGTCTGGTCTCCTTCTGGTTGCTCGGATTGCATGCCGCGGGCAGCGCATGGCTCGTGCTGCTGATCGCCGTGGTCGACGCGGTGCTGGGCGTGGCGCTGGGACTGCTGGCGAGCGCCTTCGCGCGCACCGAATTTCAGGCCGTGCAGTTCATGCCGCTGGTGGTGGGCCCGCAGTTCTTCCTCTGCGGGCTGCTGGTGCCGCGCGATCAGCTGCCGCGCTGGCTGGAGATCATCAGCGATGTGCTGCCGCTGAGCTATGCGGTCGACGCGCTGCAGGAGGTCTCCCGCCATCCGGGCGCGACCGCCGCGATGTGGCGCGATCTCGGCATCGTCGCCGCATTCGCCGCTGTCGCACTGACTTTGGGCGCCGCCACTCTACGCAGGCGAACAGCATGAGCGATGTGACCGAGGGTGTGAGCGCCCGCAGTGGGCGGCGGGCCGGTGAATCGGGGACCCGGGAGGCGATTCTGAATGCGGCACGCACCCGTTTCGCCGAGGTCGGATTCGACAAGGCGTCGATCCGCTCGATCGCGGGCGCGGCGGGGGTCGATCCCGCGCTGGTGCATCACTACTTCGGCACCAAACAGCAATTGTTCTCCGCCGCACTGAATCTGCCGATCGACCCGGAGCTGATCCGCGCGCCGATCCGGGCCGCCGAACCCGACCGGCTCGGCGAGACCGTGGTCCGGACCGTGGTCGGCGCATGGGATTCCTCGGTCGGCGTGCACGCGGTCGCGGCCTTTCGCGGCATCCTTGCCGGCGGCGATGCCGCGCTCGCCCGCAGCTTCCTGCTGGAGGTCGCGCTGAAAGATGTTCGGGAGAAGGTGGATTCGCCACCGGGCAGCGGGACCACGCGAGTGGTGCTGGCCGTGTCGCAGATGATCGGCCTGCTGGTCGCGCGCAAGATTCTGCAGGTCGAACCCGTGGCGTCGATGCCGCTGGACGAACTGGCCGCGGCGGTCGGGCCGACCATCCAGCGCTATCTGACGGGCGATCTGCCCGTCGCCGGCGGCTGGGCGGACTTACCGCCGTCCGGAATCAGCCCTGGGCGGTGAAGGACTCGTGCTCGGCGTCGCCGACCGCACGCGCCTCGTCCACGAGCAGCACCGGGATGCCGTTGTCGACCGGGTAGGCGCGACGCAGGCGCGGGTTGTAGAGCACGCTGTTGCCCTCCGCGTCGCGCACCAGCGACAACGGCCCCTTGTCCTCCGGACAGGCCAGCAGGCTCAACAACGTCGGGTCCAGGGTTTGCTCCGCCATATCCGACAACCTACCCGCCCGCCGAATCCGCGGGCCGGGCCGCCCGGCGGAACGAGATGTGCCGATGCCCGAAGAAGCTGAGCACCGCCACCGCGCCCATCACGACCACCGTGGCGGGGGTCTCCGGCAGGTCGAACACCCCGACCGCGAGCTGCACGCCCGCCATGTTCAAGATCAGCCCGCCCGAGTTGACCGCGACGAATCGCAGGAAGTCGGCGATCAGGTGACCGCGCACTCGAAAGACCAGGGTGCGATGGGCGAAGAAGGCGAACACGATGCTGATCGCGTAGGCCAGTGCCACCGCCACCGCGGGCGGCCAGCCGCCGGGCAGCACCTTCAGCCACATCACCGTCAGCACCATGCCCAGCAGCGTGTTGGCCGCCCCGACCGCGGCGAACGCGATCTCCTGGCGGCGAATCAGTCGCAGCAGCAGACCCGGTGGCGGGATGTCCGGCTCCCCCGCCGCCCGCGCCGCGGCCGTTCCGTCCGCGCCGACGCTCACGGAACCACTTCCGCTGCTTCCTGTTTCACCGGATCGCCGGATTCGCTCGCGCGCCGGCGGGAACGCAAGTACAGCCACTGCATCACCGCCAGCAGCGCCAGGCCGCCGACCGCCGAGGCGACACCGATACGCCAGCCCGGTGGCTCCCAGGAGACCTCCAGCGTGGCGTCCCGGGTGCCGGCCGGGATATCCACGGCGATGATCGATTTCGCGATCTCGCGGATCGGGAGTTCGTGGCCGTCGAGGGTGGCGCGATAGCCGGGCCAGTTCAGCCGCGCGAGTACCACGCGACCGCCGTCGGCCGAGCTCACGCGCACCCGGCTGGTGCGGTCCGATTCCGACAGTGAGGTCGCCTGTACGTCGTGCGCGTCGGAGATGCGGCCGTTCGTGGTCGACACCGGACCCTGCTCCCGCTCGAGCACCCAGATGTAGCGTTCGTGGCCCGGATAGCCGACCCACTTCCAGCCGGGCGGCGCGGGCTGGTTCCCGAGGTCGGGGAACATCGCCCGCTGCAGGACGACACGGTCGAGTTTCATCAGGTCCACCGGGGCGCGACCGGTGATCGGCTCGGCGGTGAACAGCCGCCGGAACGAGTCCGGGCAGACGCTGGAATCCCATCGCATGCACAGCATTTCGCCGAACCAGTAGTGCCCGTTGGGTGTGTAGCCGTTGACGTAGTTGCGATGCACGTCCTTGGCGAAGTTGCCGAACACCAGCGATCCGTAGGCGCCCTGCAGACTCTTGTCCGCCGGCTGCAGCAGTCCGCGGTCGCCGAGCTGAATGGTGACACCGCCGAATGCCGGGAACGCCGCCTCCGCCTCGGAGCGGTGCACGGGCAGATTCCAGCCCATCGGCGTCGGCTGGACCAGACTCACCTGCAGGTAGGCGATCGGGAGCATGGCGACGACGGTCGCCAGCGCGGCCGCCCCACTTCCGCGGCGCGCCCACAGCCACACCACGCCGGCGCCCAGTGCCGCGACCGCGAGCGCGGAGAGCACATGCCACCAGATGTGGTGCGGGTCGGCGGAAAACGTTCGCACCCAGAGCAATCCGATCAGCACCGCCGCCGCCACCGCACGCGGGCGCCAGTCCCGCACCGTGCCGAATCGGCCCAGCAGCACGCAGACCAGGATCAGCAGGCCGACCGCCACCATCGGCAGCACCCGCGCCGGCCAGCGCAGCGGGCCGACCGTGCCCGGTCCGGCCGTCCACATCAGGAACATGATCGCGAACAGCGCCACCGAGATCAGTTCCCGCCACACCCGGCGCGCGCGATTCCAGTCGACGAATGCCAGCGCCGGAATCAGGAACCACGCGATATAGGTGACCGGCAGCGGCTGCACATACCCCCACCAGGAGGTGAACGCAGGCATCGCCGAGGGCAGGCTGGCATTCAGCGATTCCGACCACGGCACCGTGAGGAAACGGTCGTTGTTGATCTGCGAGTTGCCCCGCCAGCTCACCGACGCGGACAACATGCTCGGCAGATACGTCATCAAACCGGCCATACCGGCCGCGCCCGCGACCACCGCCACCCGCAGCACCGGGCGCCAGGCGCGTTGGACGACGAGCTCTCCCACCGCCACGGCGACCAGCATCAGCGCCGCCTCGACGGCCGGAAAGACGTATTCGACCGAAATCGCCAGATACAGGTAGACGAACAACGGAATCGGCCCGTAACCGCGGGTGCCTCCGTAGCGCGACCGATCCCCTGCCGGGCCGCGGGCGTAGCGGACCGCACTGGCCCAGGCGTGCAGCATCCAGGCGGTGCCGGTCAGCGAGGTGACCCAGCTGGCCTCGTCGAAGAACAGGAACCAGCCCGAGAGCGGAAAGGCGATGCCCGCCACGGCGGCCCAGGACGCGCGACTGCCGTAGACCAGGCAGACCCGGTACACGCCGAGTGCGGCGATGATCGAGAAGATCAGTTTGACGACCGTCGCCAGCAGCGCGAGATTGTCCACCGACGGTGCGATCAGATCGATCAGCAGTTGCGGCGGGTTGAACAGGCCCGCCTCTTCCATGGTGTAGTTCCCGGTCATCCATTGCTCGGGCACCATCAGCGGCAGATGGCCCTCGCGCAGGTGCCGGCCGAGCATCACCCACAGCGGGGTGTATTGGGATTCGGTGTCGTCGGTGTAGAAATGCCGCGCGTTGGCGAGCAGCACCGCGACATATCCGGCAATGACCCCGATCGCGGTGACCGCTCCCCATCGGAACACGGTCTGCCGCGGATGCCCCGCGGCGCTCGACTCGGGCCGGGGAGCGGCGGGCCGCCCATTCTCGACGGCGACATCGCGCCGATCCTTCCCGGGCTCCGCGAGCGCCGTCGTCGACACTGCACTTTCCACCACGATTGACAGACCCTACCCGCCCGCGCGCTCGCGGGCATCGCCCCCGGAACCGCCGCCCCTCTCGCGGAGCCGAAGCCGGTGACCAGCAGCGTGTTAGAGTTCACCCCGATTCGGGCTCTGGATACAGGCGAGGAGTTCCGGTGCGCACCGTCATCGAAAGTCGAACCAGCTGATGCCGATTCCGTCCGCAACCGCATATCCCCCTGCCGCCGGGCAGGCTTCGACACCGAATGTTCACCCGCCGGTCACCGGCGGCGGCGAGCGAGTGCATGCGGTCTCGGTGGTGATCCCGGTGTATCGCGGCGAGCAGACCATCGCCGGACTGGTCGCCGAACTGCACGGATTGGCGGAGTCCGCGCGCACGCCGGACGGCAACAGCTTCGCGGTCGAGGAGATCGTGCTGGTCCACGATCACGGCCCCGACCGCTCCGACGTCGTGCTGCAGCGGCTCGCCGCCGAATACCCGCAGGTGCGCGTGATCTGGCTGAGCCGCAACTTCGGCCAGGACGCGGCCACCATCGCCGGCATGGCCGCCGCGCGCGGCGAATGGATCGTCACGATGGACGAAGACGGCCAACACGATCCGGCATTCATCGGCGCCTTCCTCGACACCGCGCTCGCGCAGCGCGCGGACCTGGTCTATTCGAAGCCGACCAACACCCGCCCGCACGGCGTGCTGCGCAACCTCACCTCGCGCGGCGCCAAGGTGGTGCTGGCGACGGTCTTCGCCTTCCCCGATTCCACCCGCTTCGAAAGCTACCGGCTGATCCGCGGCGATATCGGCCGTCAGCTCGCCGAGGTCGCCTCCAACGGGGTGTATCTGGATGTGGCGCTGACCTGGGTGGTGGACAACACCGCGCAGGCGCCGGTGGTCCTGCGCGCGGAGGGCCGCGAAGAGTCCGGCTACAACTACCGCCGGCTGTTCTCGCTGTTCTGGAAGATGGTGCTGTGCAGCGGAACCCGCGGCCTGCGCCTGGTGAGCCTGCTGGGCGTGACCCTGGCCGCCGGTGGTGCGGTGATGGCCGCGGTGGTGATCTGGAATGCCCTGTTCGGCAACGGTCACGACCCCGAGGGCTGGGCCTCGATCATCGTGGTGCTGCTGCTGGTCTCGGGCGCGATCCTGTTCTCGCTCGGCCTGATCGCGGAGTATCTGGGTGTGGCGTTGCACGTGCTGGTGGGCAAACCGCTGTATCTGACGGTAGATTCCCCGACACCGCGTCCGCATGCCGAGGCGCGGGTTCCGACCACGGCCGCAGCAATCGGGGGACACAATCCGGGTGAGCACTGACCGCATCCTCTTCAGCCGTCCCTACCGCGCCCAGGCCGAGCTGACGAATCTGGCCGCCGTCCTGGCCTCCGACCATAGTCACGGCGACGGGCCGTTCACCGCGGCGGCGACGGCGAAATTGCGCGCCATCACCGGCGCCCCGCACACCCTGCTGACCACCTCGTGCACCCATGCGCTGGAGATGGCCGGGCTGCTGCTCGAACTGGGGCCCGACGACGAGGTGATCGTGCCCAGTTTCGCCTTCACCTCCACCGCCACGGCTGTCGCGATGCGCGGGGCCACCTGCGTCTTCGCCGATATCGACGAGCGCGGCAACCTCGATCCGGAGTCGGTGGCCGCGGCGGTCACCGAACACACCAAGGCGATCGTGGTCATCCACTACGGCGGAGTGGGCGCCGATATGGACCGGCTGCTCGAGATTTCCGAGGCGCACGGCCTGGCCACCGTCGAGGACACCGCGCACGGCCTCGGCGGCCGGTGGCGCGGACGGCCGCTGGGCACGATCGGCACCGTGGGCGCGCTCAGCTTCCACGACACCAAGAACGTGCACTGCGGTGAGGGCGGGGCCATCCTGCTCACCGACGAGATCCTGATGGGGCGCGCCGAGATCATCCGCGAGAAGGGCACCGACCGGGCCCGGTTCCTGCGCGGGGCGGTCGACAAGTACTCCTGGCAGGACATCGGATCGAGTTATCTTCCCAGTGAGTTGAATGCCGCGGTGCTCGATGCGCAGCTGGCCGAATTCGACCGGATCCAGGCCGGGCGGATGCGGGTGTGGAACGCCTACGCCGCCGCACTGCCGCAGTGGGCAGCGCGCAACGACGTGCGGTTGATGCAGGTACCGGACGATCGCGAGCACACCGCGCATCTGTACTACCTGCGCACCCCCACCGAGGACACCCGCGACGCGTTGATCGGATACCTTCGCGAACAAGGCATTTCGGCCCCGTTCCACTACGTGCCGCTGCATTCGAGCCCGGCCGGGCAGAAACTCGGCCGCACCACGGTTCCCTGCCCGCGCACCGACGAATTCTCGGCGACTCTGCTGCGCCTGCCGCTGTGGCCGGATCTGAGCGATCAGCAGGTCGCGCGCGTCATCGAGACGGTCACCGCGTTCACGGTGTGAGCGGGAGACCTCGTGGCACCTATCCCAGCAGTGCGGCCGCGACCTCCGGGGTGAGCACTTCGTAGCTCTCCGATTCCCGGTTGTAGTACCAGGTGTTCTCGTCCGGTTCCAGGCGAAGGGCCGATCGCACCGCGTGGGTGGCGGGACGGAAGCTCGAGCTGCGCGGGATTTCGTCGACCACCTGCACGATGTCGGGACGCTGGGCGGGGTCGAGGGAGCGCAGGCCCTCGGTGACGTCGGCGGGTTCGAGGCGGTGGCCCGCGCGCACGCTCACCACGGCGACCGCGAGCGTGGTGCTCGGGGTCCGGCGGCCGAAGGCGACCTCCATATCGACGGCCGTGATGTCGTTGAGCGCGTCCACGATCGGCTGGGAGTAGACCGGCCCGCGGGCGGTCGCGATGACGGTGTCGCGGCGGTCCATCAGCCAGTAGTCGCCGTCGCTGTCGCGGCGGAATAGATTTTCCGTCGGCATCCAGGCATCACCGGCGGTGAAGACCCCGCGCAGGCCGCCGCGGGAGATGTCGACGGTGTCGGCGGCCCGCCCGATCAGCAGGCCCACCTCGTTGTCGGCGGCACGGCGCGCGAAGCCCCGGGTGTCGGTGACGATCTGTTCGGCGATCGGATCGTAGGAGATCAGTTCCACCTTCGCCGTGCCCGGCACCGGCCGGCCCTTGCAGCCGATCTTCACGCCCGCCACATTGGCGAGCACGACGTCACCCTCGATGGAGGCGTAGAACTCCAGCACCCGCGCGGGCGCGAACCGCTCCGTGGTGCGCCGCCACAGGCCGGCCGGCATGCCGGAGCCGATGAACAGCCGGATCGGATGCGAATGGCCGGCGGGGAAGGTCTCCACGTCGAGGATGTCGCGCAGCATGGTCCAGGTGTAGGTGACCACGGTGACGCCGTAGCGGTGCACCTCGGCGGCGAAGCTGGGCGGATCCAGCGAGCGGGCCAGCGCGATCCGGCTGCCACCGGCCACCGCACCGCCCAGACTCACCAGCAGGCCCGACGAATGATGCAGCGGTGCAAGGCAATACACCGTATCCCGGCGGTCCAGGTCGGCCGCCGTCGCGGTGCCGAAGGCCGACAGCGCCCACCGGTGGTTGGTGATGTACTTCAGGTCGAGTTTGTCGCCGGTACCGGTGACCAGGATGAACGCCAGCTCGCGCGCCAATCCGGGATCGGGCCGGAACCAGCCCGGCAGGTCCACCGCCGCCGGGTCGACCTGCTCCAGGTCGACGACGTCCGCGCCGTCCGGGATGTCGAGTGTGCGGGCATTGCCGCCGCCGAGCACCAGGACCCGGGTTCCGGCGGCGGCCGCGGCCCGCAGGTTCTCCGGATCGGCCACGATCACCGTGGTCCCGGTCGATTCGACCGCCCGCGCGGTCTCGCCACCGGGCGCCAGTAGCACCGCGACCGCCCCGATCCGCGAGAGTGCCGCGACCGAGGCCAGCGCGCTCGGGCGGGTTTCCATCAGCACTCCGACGCGGGTGCCGGGGCGTACGCCCGCCGAGATCAGCCCGCGCACCACGTTGTCGATGCGGGCGCCGACCGCCGCGTGGGTGTGCACCCGGTCGTCGAAGAGGAACAGCTCGCGCATCGGCGCGTTGCGCTGTTGTTCGGCGAGCAGGCGGCCCAGCGAGATCCGGGTGTGCGGCTGGATCATGCCGAGCCGGGTCAGCCGGGGCAGCGCACGGGCGGCCTCCCCCGTGAGCTCCTTGGATCCGCGCAGCGCGTTTCCGGCCAGGCTGCCGAACGCCGCGCCGATTCCGGCGCCGGCCTCGGCCAGCGTGGCCGCGGTGTGCACGACCCGGGTGGCCGCGGTGGTCTGGCGGTCGGCGGCGACGTGCTCGTGCATGGGCGCGATCTGTTCGGGCAGGTCTGCGTTCCCGCCCAGCCAGTTCACCCAGTCGCGCACCAGCGGCCAGGTCTGGTTGGTGGCGGTACTGCCCGCCACGAGGCCGAAATGCCCGGCCACCAGCGTGGCCTCGTAGACCTCGGCATTGGGCGCCGCGCGCACGATGCCGCGCACCGCGGCCGGCTGGCCGATATCGTCGACCTCGCCGACGAAGGCGAGGATGGGGCATTTGACTTCGGCCAGCGAGATCGGCTGATCGCGAATGACGAAGCCACCGGACATCATTCGGTTGTGCGCGACGAACTGCTTGAGCAGATCGGCCGCCGCCGGTCCGGAATAGCCCACCCAGCCGTCGTGTTCGAGAAAGCGGCGCTGACGTTCCTTGGGCAGCAACGCTTCTCGATCGTGCAGCTGGCGCAGGAAGTCGATACGGGCCTTCGCCGTCTTCACCGGGTCGAGCAACTGGAAACCGACACGCACCATCGCATCGGTGATCGGCAACCGGGTGAGGACGTGGTCGGCGACGAAATCGGCCACCTCCGACACCAGCCCGTAGGGCAGTCCGAACGGCAGTCCCGCGACGATGTCGACCGGGCTGCCGAAGGTGACGATGCTCTGCACGCCCTTGCCGTAGCGGAAGGCGGTGGCCTGGTAGGCGAACATGCCGCCCTGCGAATACCCCATCAGATGCACGCCGCGGCCGGTCAGTTCGTTGACCGTGTCGATCGCGCTCGACAGGGCGAGGACGTGGTCGGCCAGATCGCGCTGCCAGCCACCTTCCTCCGTGGCGGGCGAGCCGAAATCCAGTACCCAGCAATCGATTCCGGCGCGATGCAGGATACCGACAGCGCCGCCCTCGGCGTTGACGTCGTAGATGTCGGCATTGACCATCAGCGGCGGCACCAGCAGCGCGACGGGCCGGTCGGCGGCCGGGTCGTCCGGGAAGTAGTGGCGCAGCCGGTACATCCGCTTGCGCTCGGTGACCTCGAAGGGCGAGGACTCCACATCGTGGGCGAGGCCGCCGAAACGGATGACCTCGAGACCGTTCTGCGCGGTCGCCATCAACCGTCGCGCCGGTCCCGTCAGGGTTCTCGTATCGAATTTCACAACCACTCCCAGCCCTTGCGCCCTGCGCTCACACCTTCACGCCCCCTGCGTGCGGGTCGAGCCTGCCACATCGACAGCCTACTGCGGGCCTGGTGTGATCGGTCCCATCCGCGATCACAGGTTGCGCACGGACGG
Source organism: Nocardia sp. 852002-51101_SCH5132738 (assembly GCF_001665695.1). Taxonomy (NCBI): domain Bacteria; kingdom Bacillati; phylum Actinomycetota; class Actinomycetes; order Mycobacteriales; family Nocardiaceae; genus Nocardia; species Nocardia sp. 852002-51101_SCH5132738. Next base: position 22,160 of record NZ_LZML01000036.1, read on the forward strand.
GGTGCGGATGCGGCAGGCGGCGCCACGTTTTCGCGAATTCGGTCCCGCATCGCCGACCGTGCCCCGGCCGGTAGGCGACCTGGCCGCGATGGCGCCCGAAGGCCTCTCCTGCGGAGGGGAATTCACCGCGCCGGCGATTTCGGCCATCGCCCGGGCCGATCGCCGCGCGGGCTTCCCCAGCGATATCGGCCCCGGCGACCGGCCGGCGGAGGCCCGGGCCGGCTGCGGCGGCACCGGCGTCGCCGATCGGCATATCGCGAGGGCAGGTCCCTTCACCCGGTGACAGCCGCCGATAAGGTGGGACCGTGACCGGCACCCACATCACCTCCACCGACAGCACGGTCGACCGCGAGTCCCTGCCCGTCGAACTGGTCGACGAGCAGGGCCGCGCGACCGGAATCTGCCCGGTGTCCGATGCCCACACCGCGCCCGGACGGCTGCACCGCGCGTTCTCGGTGCTGCTGTTCGGGCCGGACGGCCGGGTGCTGCTCCAGCAGCGGGCCGCGGTCAAGACCCGGTTCCCGCTGCGCTGGTCCAACACCTGCTGCGGACATCCGGCGCCGGGGCAGTCCCTCGCCGAGGCCGCCGCGGTCCGGCTGGGTGAGGAACTGCGGGTGAGCGCGGAACTGCGCGAGGTCGGCGTCTATCGCTATCGGGCCGACGATCCGGCGACCGGGCGGGTCGAGGACGAGTGGGATCATGTGCTGATCGGCGAGTTCGCCGGCGTGCCCGACCATCCCGACCCGGCCGAGGTGGCCGCGGTGCGCTGGGCGGAGCCCGATCGGCTGGAGGCCGATATCGCCTCCGCCCCAGCGGATTTCACGCCCTGGTTGCACGGAGTGCTCGCCGCCGCGCGCACCGGCCGCTGACCGCTCAAAGATCCAGCAGCCAGTCGTTGGGCGCGAACAGTTCGAAGTGGACCCGTTCGTCGGACACACCGGCCGCCTTCAGCTGGGCCCGTGCCGCCTGCAGGAAACCGGTGCCGCCGCACAGATAGATGTCGGCCTCCTCGGGCAGGTCGATGCCGGCCAGCGACAGCAGGCCCGCGTGCGCACCGGCGGTGGGCTCCTCGTACCAGACGTGCAGCTCGGCATCCGGTAGACCGGCGACCAGATCGGCCTGAGTGCCGCGCAGCGGGTGCGTGGAGGCGGCGCGGTCGGCGTGCAGCGCCAGCACGCGGCGCGGCGACCCGGCGGCCGCGAGATATTCCAGGATTCCGACCATCGGCGTGACGCCGATACCGGCCGAGATGAGCACCAGCGGCGTCCGCGCGGCGGTGTCGATGGTCAGATCGCCGAACGGCAGCGTGATCTGCAGCCGGTCGCCCACCTCGACGTCTGTGTGCAGCCACGACGACACCTCACCCTCGGGGCGGTCGCCGACGGCGGTGACACGGCGCACCGCGAAGGCCAGCCGGCCCGCGCCGGGAGCGTTGACGAGGCTGTACTGGCGCAACTGCCGGGCGCCGTCGGGCAGATCGGCGCCGACCGAAACATATTGTCCCGGAACGAAGCCGGGAAGGGGCGCGGTCGCGTCGGCGGATTCCACGACGAAGGTGACGGTCTCGGCGGGGTCCTCGACGCGCTCCACCACCCGGACCTCACGGAAGACCGCGCCCGGTTCGACACCGGCGCCCGAGTACAACTCGTTCTCGAATCCCATCAGGGTGTCGGCCATCAGCCAGTAGACCCGGTCCCAGGCGGCCGCGACCTCCGGGGTGACCGCCTCGCCCAGCACGTGCACGATCGCCGCGAACAGATGCTCGTGCACGATCGGATACTGGTCGGGCACCACCCCGAGCGAGGCGTGTTTGTGCCCGATGCGGGCCAGCAGCTGGCGCGGATGCGGCAGGTTCGGATCGACGAGGTGGGTGGCGAACGTGGCGATCGAGGCGGCCAGCGCGCGCTGCTGCTCCCCCTGGGCCTGGTTGCCGCGATTGAAGACGTTGCGCAGCAGATCGGGGTGTGCCGCGAAGAGACGCCGATAGAACTCGGCGGTGATGTCGTCGATCCGCGCCCCGATCACCGGCAGGGTCGCCCGCACGATCTCGGCGTGATGCGGTTCCAGTTCGGCGCTGGTGTCCAGGGCCGATGTCGACGCGGTCGTCATGGTGAAACTCCTCTTCGAGCAACAATTCCGGTGCATTACCGGGCGAATTCCACGGTAACCATTTCGGGTGCCTCGAATCCATTTCCGAGCCCGTGTGTTCAATTACGGTTCCGGGTGCGGATTATGTTGTCCGCGCCACATTTTCGTTCGAATACAGCGAAATGCGCTGTGTCGCCGAAGATGTTGGTGCACAGCGCATTACGAGGAGAGTATGGGGTCAGGACACGGCGGGAATATCGGCCGCGAAACCGCCGAACGGCAATTTCGGCGAGGCCGACAGATGCAGTAATTGCTGCGTCCGTTGATCGACCAGATCACTGAGTGTGTAGCGGTCGAGTTCTCGATAGAACGACTCCTGCGCCTCCGCCAGGATCCGCCGCAGGCGACACGCCCCGGCCATCGGGCAGGGGTGCTCGCCCACACAGTCGACCACCTCGGCCGCCCCCTCGAGGCCGCGCACGATCTGCCCGACGGTGGCGGTGCGACCGGCGTCGGTGAGGAAGATGCCACCGGCGCGGCCGCGCTGCGAGGCCACCAGGCCCAGTTCGGAGAGTTTGGTGACGGCCTTGGCGACGTAGTGCTCGGAGGCGTTGACCTGCCGGGCGATCAGCTTCGCGGTAACCCGCTCCTCGACGCCGCTGCTCACCGCGAGCCGCATCATCGCCCGCAGCCCCAGATCGGTGAATCGCGACAACTGCATTCCCCCAGGCTACTTAATTCCGCCTTTCAAAAGCGCATTCAGCGGTGTGGGTTCAATTACCCCGCATCGTGCGGATTTTGCGGGCCGGCTCACATCACCATCGCGCGTCCGGCTGCGAGGATTCACCGCAGGCGTCTGGCAGCATGGCCGCATGGAGCTGATCGGATTCGATCGCATCAGCGCGGCCCGGGAGATGCTGGCGCCCGTCATCCGCCGCACCCCGGTGATCGCCTCGCGGGTGCTGTCCGAGCGGACCGGCGCCGATGTGCGGCTCAAATGCGAGAATTTGCAGCGGACGGGGTCGTTCAAGCCGCGCGGCGCGTACTTCCGGATCGCGAATCTCGCCCCTGCAGAACGCGCCCACGGGGTGGTGGCCGCGAGCGCCGGCAATCATGCGCAGGGAGTTGCTTGGGCCGCAACGACTTTGGGCATCGCCTCGACGGTGTTCATGCCGGTGGGAGCGCCTCTGCCCAAACTCGTCGCCACTCGCGCCTACGGCGCCACCGTTCATCAGGTGGGCGAGACGGTCGACGAGGCGCTGCTCGCGGCCCAGGAATTCGCCGGTCGCAGTGGGGCGACGCTGATCCATCCCTTCGACCATCCGGATATCGTCGCGGGCCAGGCGAGCGTCGGATCGGAACTGCTGGAACAGTTTCCGGACGTCGGGACCGTACTGGTGCCGACCGGGGGTGGCGGACTGCTCGCGGGTGTCGCCGCGGCCCTGCACCCGGCCGCACCGCAGGTGCGGGTGATCGGCGTGCAGGCGGCGCTGGCGGCAGCCTGGCCAGATTCGCTGCGTACCGGGGAACCCGTTGCCCTGCAACGTATGTCGACCATCGCCGACGGCATCGCCGTCGGGCGACCCGGTGAGGTGCCGTTCGCCCATGTCATCGCCCATCAGCCGACGATCGTCACCGTGGGCGAGGACGCGCTCTCGGCGGCCGTGCTGCTGTGCCTGGAACGGGCGAAACTCGTCGTGGAACCGGCGGGCGCGGCGGCGGTCGCGGCGCTGCTGAGCCTGCCCGCCGAGGAACTGCGCCTGCGCGGACCGGTCTGCGCGATCATCTCCGGCGGCAACGTGGATCCGATCCTGCTCACTCGCATCATCGGCCACGGGCTCAGCACCGGCGGGCGCTACCTCGCCGTGCGGATCACCATTTCGGATCGGCCGGGCAGTCTGAGCCGGTTACTCGATGCCGTCGCCGGCACCGGCGCGAATGTGCTCGACGTGGTGCATTCGCGTACTCCCGCCGCTCTGGCCATCGACGAGGTGGAGGTGCAGCTGACCCTCGAGACCCGCGGCCCCGCCCATCGCGACGATGTTCTCGACGCGCTCGAGCGGGCGGAATACGCTGTGCGCGTTCAGGACTGAGCGCGCGTCAGTGCGCGCCGCCCAGTTCCAGCGCCAGCACCCCGGCGATCAGCAGCGCGATGCCGCCGATCTGCACCGCGGACAGCGGCTCGTCGAGAAACAGCACGCCGATCGTGGCGACCAGCGCCACCCCGATCGCCGACCACACCCCGTAGGCGACACCGACCGACATCCCCCGCTTCAGCGCCTGCGACAGGAAGATGAACGCCGCCACGTAGCCGACCACCACGACGAGGGAGGGCACCAGCTTGGTGAACCCCTCGGACAGCTTCAGCGACACCGTCGCCGACACCTCGGTCACGATGGCCAATCCGAGAAAGAGGAACATCATGGCGCGCACGATATCGGGCGCGGTGACCGAAGCGCGGGCAACTACCCGCTGGGTCAGCGCAACCAGGTACGGGCTTCGGCGGCGGTGGCGCGGACCTCGCCCAGCTGTTCGGCGACCCGCACCCCGGCGGTGCCACCGCGGGAGTTGCGGGAGGCGATGGACCCCTGCACCGTGAGCACCTCGCGTACCTGCGGCGTCAACGCCGGATCCACGGCGGCGAACTCGGCATCGGTGAGCTCGTCCAGGCCGACGCCCCGGGCCTCGGCGGCGCGCACGCACGCACCGGCCGCCTCGTGCGCCACGCGGAACGGAACGCCCTGGCGCACCAGCCATTCCGCGATATCGGTGGCCAGGGTGTACCCGGCGGGCGCCAGTTCGGCCATCCGCTCGGTGTGGAAGGTCAGGGTGGAGACGAGACCGGCGATGGCGGGCAGCAGAAGTTCCAGCTGCGCCACCGAATCGAACAGCGGCTCCTTGTCCTCCTGCAGGTCCCGGTTGTAGGCCAGCGGTTGCGCCTTGAGGGTGGCGAGCAGGCCGGTGAGGTTGCCGATCAGGCGACCGGCCTTACCGCGGGTCAGCTCCGACACGTCGGGATTCTTCTTCTGCGGCATGATCGACGATCCGGTGGACCAGGCATCGGCGAGGGTGATGTAGCCGAATTCCGGTGTGCTCCAGATGATGATCTCCTCCGCCATGCGCGACAGATCGACAGCGATCATCGCGAGGACGAAGGCGGCCTCGGCGGCGAAGTCGCGCGCGGAGGTCGCATCGATCGAATTGGCCGCGGCCGCATCGAAATCCAGGTCGGCGGCGATGGCCTCGGGATCGAGCCCCAGCGACGATCCGGCCAGCGCGCCCGAACCGTACGGGGAGATCGCCGCGCGCTTGTCGAAATCGCGCAGCCGGTCGACGTCGCGCAACAGCGGGTGCGCGTGGGCGAGCAGCTGGTGAGCCAGCAACACCGGCTGGGCCGCCTGCAGGTGGGTCTTGCCGGGCATCACCGCATCCGGATGCGCGGCGGCCTGCTCGACCAGGGCGTCGACGACCTCGAGCACGCCGAAGGCGATGCGGCGCACCGCATCACGCAGCCACATGCGGAACAGGGTGGCCACCTGATCGTTGCGGGAGCGTCCCGCGCGCAACCGGCCGCCGAGTTCGGCGCCGACCCGATCGATCAGACCGCGCTCGAGCGCGCCGTGCACATCCTCATCGGATTCGGCCGGAGTGAAGGCGCCGGAGGCGACATCGGCCGCGAGCCGGTCGAGTCCGTCCAGCATGTCCGCCAGATCGGCCTCCGACAGCAGTCCGGCCTTGTGCAGCACACGAGCGTGGGCCTTGGACGCGCGAATGTCGTAGGGCGCCAGCGCCCAGTCGAAATGGGTCGATTTGCTCAGCGCCGCCATGGCCGCGGCGGGGCCGGAGGCGAAACGCCCACCCCACAGCGCGCCCTCGTTGGTGGCTTGGCTCATCGGTTCTCGTCTCCTCGTGTGGCGGTCATCAAAATGTGGCGGTTCAGTTCGGCGCGAGCGGCCTCGGGCTGCTCGCGGCCGTGGTCGGACAGGACTGCGACCGGATCGCCGACCGTCACGGCCCAGCCGTGCGCGGTGAACCAGTCGCGCGGGTCGGTACGGCCCTCCCAGGGGTACCAGAGTTCTTCGAGGTTCAGCGTGATCCCGGCCTCGGCGAGCAGTCGCTTGCGGCGCTCCCGCATCGCTTGCAGTGCGGGCGAATCCTCGCTCCGTCCGCGTCCGATGTTCAGGGCGATCCGGCTGCCGGGCGCGCTGAGCGCCGCGATATCGCCGAACAGCCGGTCCTGCGCCTCGCCGGGCAGGTAGCGCAGCAGTCCCTCCGCCAGCCAGGCGGTCGGTGCGGTGGGATCGAAACCGTTGTCCCACAGCTCCTTCGGCCAATCCTGGCGCAGATCCACGCCGATCGCGCGCCGGTCGACGGCGGGCTGCTCATCGGCGAGCACGGAGTTCTTGAACTCCAGCACCTTCGGCTGGTCGATCTCGAAAACCACAGTGCCGGAAGGCCATTCGATCCGATAAGCACGGGCGTCGAGTCCGCTCGCGAGGATCACGACTTGCCGGATGCCGGCGGCGGAGGCGGCAGCGAAGTACTCGTCGAAGTAGACCGTGCGAGCGATGAGCATCGCGGCCAGCGAGCTGTAGGCATGCCCGCCCTCGCCGGCGGGATCCGCACCGGCCGATGTCGCCGCGACCTGAGCGCGCATGATGTGGCTCCAGCCCGAACCGGCGGCCTCGACCAGACGCGCGGCGTAGGGATCACGGAACAGCGCATCGGGGCGCCGGGTCTCGGCCGCCCGCATCGCGGCCACACCGATGGCGGTCGCGCCGACACTCTCGGTGATATCCCAGCTGTCGTCGTCACTGCGCACGGACATCTCCTCCCGTTCGGGCTGCGTCGCCTTCTACACGATGCGCACCCTGCGGTCGTGCGGTTTCACCCGGTGGCAGGCTACTCCGCGCCTGGTGGGGCGCCGGACTCCGCACCACGGATGTACACGCTCGGCGAGGAGTGGGTGCGGCCGGATCACGCCGACTTCCCGCCGGAGGCGATCCGGCATTGCGGCGACGATTGCCAAACGCAACGGCATTCGGTAGGTCACCGCGAGTCTTCGCGATCCGTCGGCCGGTGCTGTGCGTCGGCGCCTCCGACCGGATACTTGTGAACCTCTCGCGCCCGAGCGTCGCGCTCGCGAGAGCAGCGGCCCTACGGGGCATCGCAGCGCACCTCCGGCTCGACACACGCGCCGACATGGACACCCTGCTCGGCGGCTCGGCCATCGACCGAACGATGACCGAGCGCTCGCGGCGACGACCGGCTTCCGCTGCTCCCGACCGGCCGCACGACTCGGCCGATCGTGCGGCCGAGCCCGCCGGCTTCCTACTTCTTGGACAGGTCCCGGCGCGCGGCGACCTTGGAGGACAGGCCGTGGATCTGGACGAAGCCCTTGGCCAGCGACTGGTCGAAGCTGTCGCCCTCGTCGTAGGTGGCCAGGTTGAAGTCGTAGAGCGACTCCTCGCTGCGGCGGCCGTTGACGACGACGTTGCCGCCGTGCAGCACCATGCGCACCTCACCGGAGACGTGCTGCTGGGTGTCGCGCACGAAGGCGTCCAGAGCCCGCTTGAGCGGGGAGAACCACAGGCCGTCGTAGACCAGCTCGCCCCAGCGCTGCTCGACCTGACGCTTGTAGCGGCCGAGTTCGCGCTCGACGGTGACGGCCTCGAGCTCCTGGTGCGCGGTGATCAGCGCGATGGCGCCCGGCGCCTCGTAGATCTCGCGGCTCTTGATGCCGACCAGGCGGTCCTCGACCATGTCCAGCCGGCCCACGCCCTGGCGACCCGCGCGCTTGTTGAGCTCGGTGATGGCCTCGAGCACGCTGACCGGGCGGCCGTCGATCGCGATCGGCACGCCCTTGTCGAAGGTGACGATCAGTTCGTCGGGCGCCTCGAAGTTGACGGTCGGGTCGACGGTGTAGTCGTAGACGTCCTTGGTCGGCGCGTTCCACAGATCCTCGAGGAAGCCGGTCTCCACCGCGCGGCCCCAGAGGTTCTGGTCGATCGAGAACGGCGACTTCTTGCTGACGGTGATCGGCAGCGCGTTCTCCTCGGCGAAGGCGATGGCCTTCTCCCGGGTCCACGCGTAGTCGCGCACGGGGGCGATGACGTTCAGATCGGGCGCGAGCGCGCCGATGCCGACCTCGAAGCGAACCTGGTCGTTGCCCTTACCGGTGCAGCCGTGCGCGACGGTGGTCGCGCCGTGGTACTCGGCCGCCTCGACCAGGTGCTTGACGATCAACGGGCGGCTGATCGCGGACACCAGCGGGTAGCGACCCATGTAGAGGGCGTTGGCCTGCACGGTCGGCAGGCAGTACTCGTCGGCGAATTCGTCCCGGGCGTCGACCACGATGGCCTCGACCGCGCCGCAGTCCAGTGCGCGCTGGCGCACCACATTCATGTCCTCGCCGCCCTGACCCAGATCGATCGCGACGGCGACCACCTCGGCCCCGGTCTCCTTGCCGATCCAGCTGATGGCAACGGAGGTGTCCAACCCGCCGGAATAGGCGAGTACGACGCGATCGGCCATATCTGATGCTCCTCAGGTTCGTGCGTATGCGTAGGGGGTGCGCGATGTCACCGGTGCGATGTGCCGCCGCTACCCGCCCTCGGACGGCTCACATCAACTGCAAATGATTATGCATGATGATGCAATCCCATTCATAACCGGGGTGGGCGTACCACCGCCCGAGCACCACGGCGCCCCCACCGGCCCACCCGACGGATCGGACAACCGCGGACATTCACCCCGAAACCCGTGAGCGTCAATGAGATTGCCGCAACCGGGTATCACCGATATGTCACCCTGATAGCGAACGACCCCAGATGCCCCGGGAAAGGCGGACCCATGCTCTCCACGTTTGCGGGTTATTTCGGCACGATCGGCTCGGACGTGCTGGCGATCGGCCAATCGGTGATCACCCTCATCTCCGACCTCATCGGCGCGGGCGGCGCGGGCACGCCGGGCGGCGGCTTCGGCGGGAACTACCCGCCCGGACAGTATCCGCTGGCCTGAGCCGCGGGACCCGAGCGCCGGGCCGGCGGTTCGTTGCGGGCCCGCTACTCACCCGAAGCTGACCCGATCGAGCCAGAAGTCGAACAGTTCCCGCTCGCCCAGAATCTCGATATCGGCGTCCTCGACCGGCCGGCGCCGATAGACCACCAGCAGGAGTTCGGTGAGCGGCCCGCGAATCGCGACCGCGGCGCGCTCATGGGCGCGCCGCCAGCCGATGGCATCGCCGGTGAGATCGACGATCCATTCGGCTTGCAGCTCCTCGGACGTGTCGGTGGCATGGAAGTGCAGCGTGCGACCGGGCCCCAGCAGTTCCCGCGCCTCGGGCTTGTAGTCGAACATCACCGGCAGCGAGCCCAGTTCCAGCCATTCGTCGATGGCGTCCGCGGCCACATCCGGCGCGGCGTGATATTCGGCACCCAGCGCGAGCGTGGCATCCGCGCGATGGATCAGCGTTTCGTGGGTGAAGCGGCGGGCATAGAAGTCCGTGGTCGGCACGACCGGCACCGGCGTCCAGAGCGCGAGGCCGGGCCCCGCCTCGAGCAGTTCGGCGGACAGCTCCGCGGCACCCTCGGCGAGCCAATCACGTAATTGTTCGGGGTCCTCGTCCAGATATCCGGACAGATCCCAGAACGCGAAGTCGTTCTCCGGCAACGGTTCTCGAACCCGGCCGGCCACGGCCGCCCGTGCCCACCGCTGCGCACCGCCGAGGTGGCGTCCCAGCTGGCCCACGGTCCAGCCCGGACAGGTCGGGACGGGAAGCGCGGTATCGGCATGCGCGAGTGCGGCTCGCAGCAAGTCGGTCTGGGCAACGATCTCATCGCAGTACCGCTCGAAGGTCAGAGCCATGCGCACACCCTACGGACGGGCACCGACAGATTCACGGACTCGACGCGTCAGGCGTCTCCAAGTACTCCGGTGACGATCCGGCGAATTCGGTCGTGGTCCGGATCGGTCGTGGCCGGTTGCCGTTCGGGCCACTCGTGCGGCGCTTCCTCGATGCCGAACAGGACCGCCGTGAAGCGCGGATGGATTGCGAGAGAGAAGATTTCGTCCACGGCGGCGAGCGCTTCGGATTCGGGCAGCTGCCACTTCGCCGCCACGAATGCGGTGAGATTGCGGCGGGTGGTCGCGAAGATGGCGTCGTAGAAATCGGCGGCGGCCGCCGGTACCCGCTCCGCTTCGGCGATCACCAGCCGGCAGGTGCGCACCGACTGGACCCACACCACCGACCGGAGGAATCCGACGCAGTATCCGGTCACCGCGTCCAGTCGGTCGTCACCGTAGTCCTCGGGAGTCCCCAGCCGGTTCAGATGCAGGCCGCGCACGAAGTCGACGACGGCGAGGAACAGCGCGTCCTTGTTCTCGAAATGCGCGTACAGGGTTCGCTTCGAGGTTTCGGCGCGCGCGGCCAGCACATCCATCGACGTCCGCTCGAACCCCACCTCGAGGAAGACGTCCTTCGCCGTCCACAGGATGTGTTCGCGCAGCCGATCACCACGCCTCGCCATGCGGTCTTCCCTTCCGTCAAAGTACACGGTACGGTGTAGTTTACTTACGTCGCACTCGTTCAGGAGTAGTTCATGATCGTCGTAACCACACCTACAGGCAGTATCGGACAGCAGGTCCTCGATCTCGTGGCCGGCAGCGACCAGCCGATCCGGGTGATCGCCCGCGATCCGGCGCGCCTGGCCCCGCACATCCGCGAGCGGGTCGAGGTGGTCCAGGGATCGACCTCCGATCGCGAGGTCGTCGCCGCCGCGGTGAAGGGCGCCGACACCGTGTTCTGGCTGGTTCCGCCGAATCCGTCGGCGCCCAGCGTGCCCGGTCACCTGCTGGAATTCGTGACGCCGCTGTGCGAGGCGCTCGACAGCCTCGGCCGGATCGTCGCCGTCTCGAGCCTCGGTCGCGCCAACGGCCGCAAGGCGGGACAGATCTCGGCGATTTTCGCGATGGACGCGCTGATCGAGAGCAGCGGGGTGCATTACCGGTCACTGTGCCCGCCCGGATTCATGGACAATATGCTGCGGCAGGTCGATCCGATCCGGAACCTCGGCACCTTCTTCGGCACCGTATCCGGCGATCACCGGTTGCCCGCCTGTGCCACACGGGATATCGCGGCCGTCGCGGCCCGGCTGCTGCTCGACGATTCCTGGACCGGACAGGACAGCGTGGAGATCCGCGGTCCGGAAGATCTGTCGCACAACGATATGGCGCGCATCATGTCCGAGGTACTCGGCCGCCCGATCGGCTACCAGCAGGTCTCGGCGGCCGACTACACGGCATCGCTGACGGCGCACGGGATGAGCGCGGCCTGGGCGCAGGGGCTGGCGGATATGTCGGCCGCCGTCGACGACGGCCTCTACGACACGCCTCGCACACCGGAGTCCTACTCCCCCACCGGTTTCCGGCAGTGGTGCGAGGAGGTGCTCGCTCCGGCGGTCGCCGGCTGATTCGCCCGATTCGGTCGTCGGGTCCGGAATGTCACCCGCGCCATCGGCGGCCGCCGTTCCGGACCCCCAAACCCTTTGATCGGCAACGCCTTCCGGTCGACGCGGAATCCGTGCACGAGCGCTTGATTTCGAATACCATCCGATCGAGACGATCCCGTGCCGACAGGAATGTGATGAACGCGTCCGACAGCAGTGCGACCTCCGATGCCGAGGCGCCCAGCAGTGCCCGCATCTACGACTACGCACTGGGCGGCAAGGACAACTACGAAGTCGACCGCCGCGCGCTCGAGAAGGTCATGGAAGGCTTTCCGACGGTACGGATCGCGGCCCGGCACAACCGGCAATTCATGCACCGCGCGGTCGACGCCCTCGCCGATGCCGGGGTGAAACAGTTCCTCGACATCGGCACGGGCATCCCGACCGAACCCAATCTGCATCAAGTGGCGCAGGAGCGGGCCCCGGAGGCCCGCGTGGTGTACGTCGACAACGACCCGGTGGTGCTGGCACACGCGCGTGCCCTGCTCGCGGGATCGCCCGAGGGCCGCACCGCCTACATTCAGGCCGACCTCACCGATCCCGAGGCGATCCTGGCCGCATCGGAATTGCGCGAGACCCTCGACCTGGCCAGTCCGGTGGCGTTGAGCCTGGTCGCGGTGCTGCATTTCCTGTCCGCCGAACAGAATCCGGCCGGCGTCCTGAAGACCCTGCTCGACAACCTCGCGCCCGGCTCGTTCGTCGTCGCGTCACACATCACCGCCGATCTGGACCCGGAAGGGATGGACCGGGCGCTAGAGATGTATCGCCGCAGCGCCGTATACGCGCAGGCCCGCACCCGCGACGAATTCGCCGCCTTCTTCGACGGCCTCGAACTGCTGGATCCGGGCGTCGTCGCGGTCAACCGCTGGCGCCCCGGCATCGAACCTCCGTCCTGGCTCGATGCCCAGGTCAACTGCTGGGGCGCGGTCGCCCGCAAGCCGTAGCGTTCGACGCTCAGCCGCGCCAGTCCGGGTCGCGGCCGAGGAGGGCGACTATACGGTCCAGTGGCGGGCGTGATTCGTCCTCGGCCAGCCGGGGCCGGTAGGCGCCGCCGGGGCCGGTGAGCGGGCTGCCGGGCGCGGTGATCGACCGGGCGATCGGCAATGCCACCGCCGTCAATCGCGGCGGGACGGGACAGGGACGGTGCAGCGCCCGCGCGAGGTCCCAGCGGTGAGTGAGCATGTCCACCAGATGGATGCCCAGCACTCGTTCGGTGGCGAGCGGGCCGGACCGCGGCAGTTCCACGACCTCACCGGAGCGCTCGATCGCCGCGATCCACCGGGCCGTGACGTGCGCGAACGCGGCGCGCGGATCGTCGATGAATTCGGCCGAGGTCCCGAGCACGGAGGAGTTGACCGCCTCGTGCCGCTCGTTCATATGCGTGATCAGATCGGCGACATTCCATCCCGCGCACGGCGTCGGCGCGGTGAGATCCGCGTCCTCGAGTGTGACCACATCGTGGCCGATCAGGGCCAGAGCCATCGCGTCCAGCCGCAGAAGTTCGCTCATCACAACACCTTTCATCGTTTAGCGTACGAGCGTTCGCCAAATGACTATAGCGAACGATCGGACGCTATGCTGAACGGATGTCACCTCGCCGTTCCGCCGTCGACGCATCTCGCACGCGAGAGCGCATCCTCTCCGTCGCCGTCGAGCAGGCCTCGCTGAGGGGCCTGGAGGGTGTGACGATCGGATCTCTCGCCGAGAGCCTGGAGATGAGCAAGGCCGGCGTCGTCGGCCCCTTCGGCTCGCGGGAACAGCTGCAACTCGCCGCCCTGGAACAAGCCGGGAAGATCTTCCGCGAGGCGGTGATCGCACCGCTGGAGGGATTGCCGCCGGGCACCGAAAGGCTGGGGCGGATGATCGACAACTGGATCGTCTATCTGGCCGAATGCCCTTTTCCCGGAGGCTGTTTCGTTACCGCCGCCTCGACCGAACTCGACGGCCGGCCGGGAGCGCTCCGCGATCGCCTCCGCGCGTACGTGGACGGCGCTCGCGCAGCGCTGGCAGCCGAAATCGTTGCCTGCCGAGCAGAATCGGACGGCCCCCATCGCCCGGTGGACGAACTGGTCACCACTGTCATCGGAATCACGATGGCGGTCAACCAGGAGATTCAACTGCTGGACGATCCCCGCGCGGCCGATCGCGGGCGGGCGGCGCTTCGAGCCGCCTTGGGGCTGGCGCCGTGAAGCAGACGTCCGAGCCGGGTCGATCTCCGATTCGGCCGTCTACGCCAAATGTTCGATCTTCGCGGCCAGTTCGGCACCCGTCATGGGTTCGCGGGCGATGACCGCGATGGTGTCGTCACCGGCGATGGTGCCGACCACTTCGGGCAGTGCCGCGCGGTCGAGTGCGCTGGCCAGGAAGTGCGCCGCACCCGGCGGCGTCCGCAGGACAGCGAGGTTGCCGCTGTGGTCGGTGGAGACCAGCAGGTCGCCGAGCAGTTTGGAGAGCCGGGACGTGCCGCCGGTGACGCCGCGCACGGGGCTGCCGTCCTCGGGGACGACGTAGATACCGGCGCCACCGTCGGCGGCGCGCAGTTTCACCGCGCCGAGTTCGTCCAGATCACGCGACAGGGTGGCCTGGGTGGTTTCGATGCCCTCGTCGGCGAGCAGGGCAGCCAACTCGGTCTGGCTGCGAACCGCGTTGGCGGACAACAGTTCCACGATGCGCTGCTGGCGCCCGGCGCGGGTGCGTGCGATGGCCGGGCCGGTGCGCGGACCCTCCGATCCGGCGCCCGACCCGTTCGTTCTCGCAGTGCTCACGCCGCACCGCCCGATCGTCGCTCCAGCAACCACACCAGCAGCGCCTTCTGCGCGTGCAGCCGGTTCTCGGCCTCGTCCCACACGACACTGTGCGGGCCGTCGAGCACCTCGTCGGTGATCTCCTCGCCTCGATGCGCCGGAAGGCAATGCAGCACAACCACATCCGAGGCGGCATGGGCGAGCAGTTCGGCGTTCAGCTGGAACGGGCGGAACGGGCCGACCCGGTCGAGGCCGTCGTTCTCCTGCCCCATCGAGGTCCAGGTGTCGGTGACCAGGGCGTCGGCGCCGGTGGCCGCCGCGACCGGATCCTCGGTCAGGGTGATCGTGGCGCCGGTTTCGGCGGCCCGCTTGCGGGCGGCCTCGAGCACCCAGTCGTACGGCTGGAACCCCTCGGGCGCGGCGATGGTGATATCCAGTCCGGCGGTGACGCCGCCCAGCAGCAGCGAATGCGCCATATTGTTCGCGCCGTCGCCGAAGTAGGTGAGTTTGCGCCCGGCGAGTTCGCCCTTGCATTCGCGCAACGTCAGCAGATCGGCCAGCACCTGGCACGGATGGAACTCGTTGGACAGCGCGTTCACCACCGGAACCGTTGCCGCCGAAGCCATCTCGTCGAGCCGGTGCTGTTCGAAGGTGCGCCAGACGACGGCGTCGACGTAGCGCGACAGCACCCGTCCGGTATCGGCGAGGGTTTCCTCGCGGCCCAGCTGGGTGTCGCGGCCGTCGACCACCACCGCGTGCCCGCCGAGTTGCGCGATGCCCATCTCGAAGGAGAACCGGGTACGGGTGGAGTTCTTCTCGAAGATCACACCCACCCCGCGCGGCCCCTCCAGCGGCCGACGGGAAATCGGCGCGGCCTTCAATTCCGCTGCCAGCGCTAAGATTTCGGCCTGTTCGGCGGGCGTGACGTCGTCGTCACGCAGGAAATGCCGCACCATGGTCACTCACTCTCCTGGGAAGCCGCGTCGAGGATGCCGGGCAGATCGGCGAGGAAGCCCTGCGCCTGTGCCTCGGTCAGGATCAGCGGCGGGGCCAACCGGATCACATTCGGCTTCGGCGGGTTGATCAGATAGCCGGCGGCACGCGCGGCCGCCTCGACCTTCGCCGAAACGTCCTCGGTCAGTTGGATTCCGATCAGCAGCCCCGCGCCGCGCACGTGGTCGACCAGCGGATGGCCGAGTTCCTCGATGCCGTCGATCAGCGTTTTGCCGACCGATTCGACGTGCGCGGCCAGCCCCTGCTCGTCGATGGTCCGCAGCACCGCCAGCGCCGCCGCGGCGCTGACCGGATTACCGCCGAAGGTGGTGCCGTGCAGTCCGGGGGTGAGTAGTTCCGCCGCCCGGCCCTGCGCCAGCACCGCGCCGATGGGCAGACCGCCACCCAGCCCCTTGGCCAGCGTGATCACATCGGGCACGATGCCCACGGCCTGATGCGCGAAAAACGGTCCGGTGCGGCAGATTCCGGTCTGCACCTCGTCGAGGATCAGCAGCGCGCCGTGCTCGGAGGTGATCCGGCGGGCCTCGGCCAGATAGTCCAGCGGCGGCACCACCACACCGCTCTCCCCCATGATCGGCTCGAGGAAGACCGCGGCGGTATCGGAATCCACCGCGGCGGCCAGCGCGGCGGCGTCACCGTAAGGCACGTGCACGACACCGGGTGGCATCGGTTCGAACGGCGCCCGCTTCGACGGCTGCCCGGTGAGCGCGAGCGCGCCCATAGTGCGGCCGTGGAAGGCCTCGTCACAGGCGACGATCTTGTGCCGTCCGGTGAGGCGCGCGATCTTGAACGCCGCCTCGTTGGCCTCGGTGCCCGAATTGCAGAAGAACGCCCGGCCGTGTCCGTCACCGAAATGCGCGAGCAGCTTCTCGGCCAGTTCCAGAACCGGCTCGCTGACATACAGATTCGAGACGTGGCCGAGGGTGCCGAGCTGCTGGGTGACGGCCTCCACGATCGCCGGATGCGCGTGGCCCAGGCTGTTGACCGCGATACCGCCCAGGAAGTCGACGTAGCGGTTGCCCTCGGCGTCGTAGACGACCGCGCCCGAGCCGCGCACCAGCGCCACCTTCGGGGTGCCGTAGTTGTTCATCAGCGCGGACGACCACCGCTGCTGCAATTGCTCTGTGCTCATGACGTTGTCGCTCATGACGTTGTCGTTCCTGCCGTCTCGGGTGGGGTCACCATCGTTCCGATACCTTCCCCGGTGAACAGTTCCAGCAGTACCGCATGCGGTACCCGGCCGTCGATCACATGTGCGGTCGGGACACCGGCCTGCACCGCGCGCAGGCAGGCCTCCATCTTCGGCACCATGCCCGCGTCCAGGCTCGGCAGCAATGCGGCCAAGGCGTCGGTGTCGATATGGGTGGTCAGCGATGAGCGGTCGGGCCAATTCGTGTACAGGCCTTCGACATCGGTGAGTACCACCAGCTTCTCCGCGCCGATGCCCTGGGCCAGCGCGGCGGCGGCGGTGTCGGCGTTGATGTTGTGCACCACGCCGTCGGCATCGGGCGCGATGGTCGAGACCACCGGAATGCGCCCGGCGCGAACGAGATCCAGCACCGCGTCCGGGTTGACGGCGGTGACGTCGCCGACCAGGCCGATATCGGTCTGCTCGCCGTCGACGGTGACGGTGCGGCGGGTGGCGGTGAACAGCCGCGCGTCCTCACCGGAGATGCCGACCGCGTACGGGCCGTGCGCGTTGATCAGCCCGACCAGTTCCCGGCCGACCTGACCGAACAGCACCATCCGCACCACATCCATCACCTCGGGGGTGGTGACGCGGAAGCCGCCGCGGAATTCGCCCTGCAGCCCCAGCTTCTTCAGCATGGCGCTGATCTGCGGGCCACCGCCGTGCACCACCACCGGGTGCACGCCGACGGTGCGCAGGAACGCCATATCGGCGGCGAAAGCGTGTTTGAGGGTGTCGTCGATCATGGCGTTGCCGCCGTATTTGACGACCACGATCTTGTCGCGGAACTTCTGCAGCCACGGCAGCGCGCCGGCCAGCACGTGCGCCTTGTCCAGCGCCGACAGGTCCTGGGTGGTCACCGGAACCTCCGGTGTCGCTTCGGTGGTCATGAGCTGTAGGCCGAATTCTCTTCGACGTAGCCGTGCGAGAGGTCGGTGGTGCGCACGGTGGCGGTACCCTCGCCGAGCCCCAGTTCGACCAGCACCGCGATATCGGGCCCGGACAGGTCCACCTCACGTGCGCCGGGAGCGCCGGTTCCGTTGACGCACACCGGATTTCCGTTGAACGACACGGTCACCCGATCGGGATCGAGTTCGATGGGGGCGATGCCCACCGCGGCCAGCACCCGGCCCCAGTTCGGATCGGAACCGAAGAACGCGGTCTTGACCAGCGAGTCGCGGGCGACCGCGCGAGCGGCGATCAGCGCCTCGTCCTCGCTCACCGCGCCGGTGACGGTGATCTCGACGCGCTTGGTGACGCCTTCGGCGTCGGCCATCAGCTGCGCGGCGAGGTCGTCGCAGACCGCCAGCACCGCGGCGTCGAGCTCCTCCTGGCTCGGGGTGACGCCGCTGGCGCCGTTGGCCAGCAGCAATACGGTGTCGTTGGTCGAGCAGGAGCCGTCGACGTCGAGCCGGTCGAAGGTCAGCCGGGTGGCATTGCGCAGCGCCGTATCCAGCTGCTGCGGGGTAGCGGCGGCGTCGGTGGTGACCACGACCAGCATGGTGGCCAGCGACGGGGCGAGCATGCCCGCGCCCTTGGCCATCGCGCCGACATTCCATTTGTCGGCGTGATGGAACGCGGCCTGCTTCGGCACGGTGTCGGTGGTCATGATGGCGTGCGCGGCGTCGGTGCCGCCGGACAGGCCGCCCGCCATCTCGTGCACGATCTCGGTCACGCCGGGCAGCATTTTGTCCATCGGCAGCCGGTCACCGATCAAACCCGTTGAGCAGACCGCGATTTCGCCCGCGCCGGTTTCGGTTCCCCAGTTGCTCAACGCTTTCGCCAGTTCCTCGGCGGTGGCGTGGGTGTCCTGGAATCCGCCCGGGCCGGTGCAGGCGTTGGCGCCGCCGGAATTGAGGATCACCGCGCGCAGGCGCCCGCTGGTGAGTACCTGCTGCGACCACAGCACCGGCGCGGCCTTCACCTTGTTGCGGGTGAACACACCCGCCGCGGCATAGTCGGGCCCTTCGTTGAAAACCAGTGCCAGATCGAGCTTTCCGTTGGCCTTGATGCCGGCTGCGATGCCGGCGGCCCGGTATCCGAGCGGTGCGGTCACACCCTGGGTGCGGACCAGTTTGCCGCCGGCGATATCGGTGTCGGTCACGGTGCCACTCCTACGGTGGAAAGTCCGGCGGTCTCGTCGAGACCGAGAGCGAGATTCATCGATTGCACCGCGGCGCCCGCGGTGCCCTTGGTCAGATTGTCGATGGCGCCGATCACCACCAGCGTGCGGGCGGCGGTGTCGACGGCGACCTGCAGGGTGATGGCGTTGGAGCCGACCACCGAACCGGTCTGCGGCAGTACGCCTTCGGGCAGCAGGTGGATGAACGGTTCGTCGCCGTATGCCTTGTCGTAGACCGCGCGGGCGGCGGCCAGGTCGGCCACCGCGCCCGCGGCGTCGGGACGCAGGCGCGCGGTGCAGGTGGCCAGGATGCCGCGCGGCATCGGGGCCAGCACCGGCGTGAAAGAGACTGTGACATCGCCGATGTCGGCGCCCGTCGCCGCGGCCGCGGCCTTCAGGTTCTGCGCGATCTCGGGGGTGTGCCGGTGCGCGCCGGCGATGTTGTAGGCGCGGACCGAGCCCATCACCTCCGAACCCAGCAGCCCCACGTCGAGTTTGCGGCCCGCGCCCGAGGTGCCGCTCACCGCGACCACGGTCACATCCGGTTCGACGATGCCCGCCCCGACCGCCGGCGCCAGCGCCAGACTCGACACCGTCGGATAGCAGCCCGGTACCGCGATCCGGGTGGCCCCGCGCAGCTGTTCCCGGGCGCCGGGCAGCTCCGGCAGACCGTAGGGCCAGCTTCCGGCATGCGGGGATCCGTAATAGGTCTCCCAGTCCTGGGGGTCGGTGAGCCGGAAATCGGCCCCGCAGTCGATGATCACCGTGGACTCCGGCAGCTGCTGCGCGATGGCGACGGACTGCCCGTGCGGCAGCCCGAGGAACACCACGTCGTGCCCGGCCAGCACCTCCGCCGTGGTCGCCTCGAGGACGCGATCGGCCAGCGGCAGCAGATGCGGCTGCAGCTGTGCCAGCGTGGTCCCGGCATTGGATCCCGCGGTCAGCGCCCCGATCTCGAGGCGCCCGGCTCGGTACTCCGGATGCCCCAGCAGCACACGCAGGACCTCACCGCCCGCGTATCCGCTCGCACCAGCTACCGCGACCCGCACCACGGGCCCACTCGAGGTATCCGCCATGTGATGATTATGCACGATCATGCAAGCTCATTCACGGGCGGGTTGCGGATCCGTGGGCACAGGATCGCTCCGGTCGGTGAAGACCCAGTTCGGCAACGATATGTGACAACCGGCCCTTCCCGCCGTAACAGCCGGTTCGCGACGCTGAGATCATGAATCGCCGCACCCACGCGGATCCGTTGCTCGCGGCCGAGGCCGCCGCGGCATCGGGTGCGCCCGCGCTACGAATGACAGGAGTCGGTAAGACCTACGGCTCCGGTGCGGGCCAGGTGGTCGCGCTGCGCGATGTGGATCTGAAGATCCGGCCGGGCGAGTTCGTGGTGCTGCTGGGTCCGTCGGGGTCGGGTAAAAACCACATTGCTGAACCTGGTGGGCGGGATCGAGGAGCCCTCGGGTGGTGTCGTCGAAGTGGCGGGCATGGATATCGGCGCGCTGAACGACAAGCAGCGCACCGCGTTCCGGCGGGACCGCGTCGGATTCGTCTTCCAATTCTTCAATCTGGTCCCGACCTTGACCGCGCTGGAGAACGTGGAAATACTGGCGGAGTTGACGGGGCCGGATGCCGCCGCCCGCAGTCGCGCCGCGCTGAACCTCGTCGGTGTCGCAGATGTCGCCGAGCGATTTCCCGGACAGCTGTCGGGTGGACAGCAGCAGCGAGTGGCCATCGCCCGGGCGATCGTGAAGGAACCGCCGCTGCTGCTGTGCGATGAACCCACCGGCAGCCTCGACCTCACCACCGGCCGACAGGTGCTGGCCGTATTGCGCGGTCTCGCGCGGGAGGGCCATCACACCGTCCTGATCGTGACGCACAACTCCGAAATCGCCCGGATGGCCGACCGCGTGGTGTGGCTCCAGTCGGGTGAGATCAGCCGTTCCGAGTGGGTGGACCATCCGGTCGAGGCGTCGGAGTTGCAGTGGTAGGCCGGACGCTGCTACGCAAGCTGCGCCGGGATCTATGGCGGCAGCGCTGGCAGTTCCTGGCCGTCGCCACGGTCCTGGCCATCGGCGTCGCGGCGTTCGTCGCGGCCGCGAGCGCCTACCGCAATCTCGATCAATCCTTTTCCCGGGCCTACAGTGCGCAACGACTGCCCGACGCGGTCGTCTCCGGCCCGGGCGCCGGACAATCCGTTGCGGCATTGGAGGCGCTACCGGGCGCGCCGGTGGCCGAGGTCAGGCATCAGAGCGAGGTCGGCATTCGCATCGGGGGGCGGACCTTCCTCGGCCGCGCGATCGGTATCCCGGACGGGGCACAGCCCGAGGTCTCCCGGCTCTCGATACGGTCGGGAACATTGCCGTCGGCGGGCCGGCTCGTGGTCGAACAGCACCTCGCCGATCACTACGACCTGCATCCCGGCGACAGCGTCGAACTTCTGAATCCCGGCGGCTGGCAAGCGATTCCGGTGGCGGGTTCGGCGTTGTCGACGGAGTACTTCTGGCCCGCCCGCTCCACGCAGGAGATCATGACCACCCCCGAGCACTTCGGCGTCGTGTTCCTTCCCGACCGCGATCTGGTCCGGAATCTGCCCGATCCGGTGGAACAGGTCGCGTTGTACGCAACGGATCGTGCTGCGGCGGGTGATCTGGTCAATGCAGCCGAACGCTACACGCGAGCACACGGACTGCAGCTTGTCCCGCGTGATCAGCAGCCGTCGTATCGAGCGTTGCAGGACGACGTCGAGGCATTCGGGACCTTCGCGAATCTGTTGCCGTGGTTGTTCCTGGCCGCAGCCGTGCTCGGTACCTACGTGCTGCTGTCCCGCGTGGTGGCAGCGCAGCGGGCAGTCATCGGAACCCTCGCTGCCAACGGCTTCTCCCCCGGGCTACTGCGCCGGCACTACCTCGGATACGGCGTGGCGTGCGCGGTGCTCGGCATCGTTCCCGGCGTGGCCGGGGGCTATCTACTCGGCGGCTGGATCACCACCCGCTATACCCAGGCTCTCGGACTGCCCTTGCATGTGACCGCATGGCATCCGGGCATCCTGCTCGTCGCTTCCGCCGCGACCCTGGCCGCCGCGACCGTTGCCGCGTGGGCGCCCGCGCGGGCCGCAGCGCGAATGTCGCCCGCCGAGGCCATGCGAGTCGCGCCGCCGTCCCGGCGCGGAGGACGCAGCGTCCTCGAACGCCTCGTTCCACCGCTCGAACGCGCACCGGCACGCTGGCGGATGATGCTGCGGGCCGTGCTGCGGAATCGTCGCCGCGCGGTGTTGACCATCGTCGGTGTGGCCGTCTCGGTGAGCCTGGTGATGGTCTTCGCCGGGTTGCGCGACACCGTCGCGACACTCATCGACCGGCAGTACGGCCGGATCATGCTGCAGGACGGCGAGATCGCGACCGCCCCCGGCGCTACCGATTCGGTGCTGACCCGCGTCCGGCAGGACCCCGACGTCGCCGCGGCCGAGCCGATGGGCCGCTACGACGTGGCACTCTCGGCCGGGGATCGTCACTACGACACCCTCGTGATCAGCTTGCCGCCCGCGACGCAGATGCACCGGTTCATCGCAGAGTCCGGTTCGAACCAGTTGTCCAGCAAGGGTTTACTGCTCGGCTCGGTGCTGCACGACACCCTGGGCGTCTCGGTCGGGGACACCGTCGATGTCGCCGATACCGCCACCGGACAACACCTATCGGCACCGATCGCCGGATTCGTCGACGAGCCGCTGTCCCCGGTTGTGTACGTTTCGGCCGACTACCTGAGGCAGGCTATCGGTCCCGTACCGGATACGGGCGTGCTGGTGAAACTGCGGCCCGGCGTGACCGATGAGCGCGCCGTCTCCGATCGGCTCACCGCGATCCCCGGTGCGGTCGCGTACCTTTCCACGGCCACCGTGGCCTCGGCCATGCGGCAGGCATTCGCGATGTACAACACGCTGGTGGGAATCATGCTGATTTTCGCCGCAGCCATGGCCGCGGCGCTGCTTTTCAACGCGATGTCGGCCAACATCGGCGAGCGGCTGGGAGAACTCGGCGCCCTGCGGGCAGCGGGGATGGGTACCGGAATGCTGTCGCGCCTGATCGCCGCCGAGAATCTCGTCCTCGTCGTGGTCGGCATTCCGCTCGGCATCGGATGTGGCATCCTGCTCGCCCGCAGGCTGCTGGCCACCTACGAAAATCAGGGCGCCCGTCTCGAATTGGCGATGAGTTCGCCGACACCGGCACTTGTCGCGTCAGCCGTTCTGGCCGCCGCGATCACCGTCCAACTTCCCGCACTGCGCCGCGTCCGCAACCTCGACATCGCCCGCATCGTTCGCGAGCGCTCACTCTGACGAGGAGCGCTCCGGCCGGCGTGGCGGACCGCCCGAGCAGCACCGGAGCCATCCGGCTGTCCCGCTGCCGCCGGATCGCATCCGTTGCGCGGAAGCCGACGACGAAGGTCGCCGAAGCGATGGGACCGAGGACCCTGCCCGAACGATCACCCTGGACGGACAGTTGGTCTATGGCATCCGATCAGAGCGAGCACACGGTACTCATCGTCTACGCCTCCGCACGGGTTCGACCGCCCAGATCGGCGAGTTCATGGCGCGCCGGATGCGGGAGGCGGGATTGCACGTCCGGGTGGAGCCGGTGGATCGGGCACCGGACCCCGGCTGCTTCGAGGCGGTCGTACTGGGCAGCGCGATCCACAACGGAGGCTTCCTCCCCGGTTTCGCCGACTACATCGAGCGCTATGCGAAGACGTTGAAACAACGCCCGAACTGGTTGTTCAGCGTCGGCATGGGGCCGGCCCTGCGTGGCCCGGTGGGAGCGTTCTTCAAACGGCTCACGCCGCCCGTCGTCACCGAATGCCGGACCTCGGCCGGCAGCAAGGGATATCGCGGTTTCGCCGGTGTCGTCGTCCGGCCCCCTGAGCTGCGCAACCGGCTGCTGATCCGCCTGTTCGGTTGCCCGTACGGCGATCTACGCGATTGGGCCGCGATCACGGCTTGGGCCGACGAGATCGTCTCGTGGATCGATGATGCCCTGCCCGCCACTCGATTACCGGCGACCCGCGATCCGGCGGACACCACGATCGGCGAAGGCAATCCGGGCCCGGCCTGAGCCGCACCGGATCCCGTCGGCACACAGTTTCTGTCGGCCGCTGAATGTGTTGTGCTACAGAATCATTCGATATTCCCGAGCTGGCCACGCCGCCGATCGGACGACGGCGACGATGATCGCGCTGCCGATGACGCCTCAGCAAGGCCGGGTAGGCAGCCGGTGATCATCGCGGCGATCGGCTGAATGTGGCGATCTTCGCGGGCGATCACGGCGTTCCGGACTTCGGGCGGGATGTTCGGAAAATGGGTTGGCGCGGGATATCGGAGTTGTTAACCTTCTGCGGTCCGACCTGATCACGCGAGGGGGTGAGTCCCATTTTCACGACATTCCTTGGGCGCTCCCCGTTCTCACGATCGGACGATTGACGCACGTCGTCATCGGGAGTGCTCGTCCGAGCGATCCCGAGAGGGGACGACAATGCACTCTTCGGAACTCATGGTGACGCGCATCGCGGACCGGCAGTGGCATGCGCTGGCCGGCGACCGGATGGTCGGTTGTGGCGAGGCATCGCCGCGGCCCGATGGGCGACTGTTTCTCAGCATCGACTCCTGGCAGGCCGACGCCTTCGACCGGCTCGCCGCCGCCATGCTGGCCGACCTGCCCACACCGCTCTACACGGTGGTCGACGAGGCCGACCTCGAACTGACCGCGCACTGGCGCCGGGCGGGTCTCGCGATCCGGCGGCGCGAATGGGAATACCGGGTTCCCACCGATCCGGCGATCACGGGACTCGATTCGGCATCGCCGCCGGGTATCGAGATCCTGAATTTCGGTGCGGCCGAGGCGTATTCACTGCGCGAACTGGACCGCGCCGTACGCGCCGAAGTCGAGGCCGCCGCCGGTTGGCAGACCATGCCGGCCGAGGTGATCTCCCCACCGATCGATCCCGCGAACTATGTGGTGGCGGCCCAGGCCGGCCGCTATGCGGGGCTGTGCCGGGTGACGCAGCCGACTCGGCTACCGCGCATCGGCCTGATCGCGGTTCGCGCCGACGCGCACCGGCGCGGCATCGCTCGCGCCCTGTTGGGGCGGGCGCTGGGCTCGCTGCATCGCGCCGGAAAGGCTTGGGCCTCTGCCGAAATCGACGAATCCAACGCGGCGGCGACCGCCCTGTTCGAAGGCATCGGCGCCGAGCGGTCGAACAGCGCCCTGGAGTTGGTGTGGCGATGAAGAAAGGAGCGATCGAAGTTCAGGGGCACGTCGTGGAATGCCTGCGCAACGCGACTTTCACGGTGGAACTCCCCAACGGACACAAAGTCCTCGCCCACCTCTCCGGCAAGGTCCGGATGAACTACATCAAGATCCTCCCGGACGACCGGGTCCTGGTGGAGCTGAGTCCCTACGACCTGACCAGGGGTCGAATCCTGTTCCGTTATCGGAGTTGAGGCCCCATAGGGCGAGGTAAGTCGACGATCTGCGCACCCGTTTCCGTGTGCGCAGGTTCGCCGCCTACCGGGCCGAACTAATCGTGCAAACCTCCGCGGAAATGCGCGAAAACTGCCTATTTCGCCGAGGTTTGCACGGTTGGTTCGGGGCCCGCGCGCCTGGACTGCTCAGCCACGACCGACCTAGCGGGTATCGGCCATCTCCTAGGATTGTTGCTGCAACAACAGTTATTGTTGTCGCAGCAACAATCAGGGAGGCAGCCATGATGTACTCGTTCACCGAAGAAGCCGTGGTAACGGGCGAGATCGACCGCATCTGGGCGGTGGCCACGGACGTGGCCCGCTGGGCCGAATGGGATCCGCACGAGGAGAAGGCGCGTATCGACGGGCCGTTCGAAGCGGGAACCAAGGGGTGGGTGAAGCCCAAAGGAGCACCGGCGGGACCGTTCACGATCGTCGCGGTGGAACCCGGACGGTCGTGGACCAGCGAGGCGGGCCTGCCGTTCGGTAAGTTGCGGGGCCGGCGCACCTACGAGCCACTCGGCGACGGCACCGTGCGGGTATCGGAGAACGTCGAAGTCCACGGGCCGATGGGACCGCTGTTCAAGCTCATCTGGGAAAAGGGTATGCGCGCCGATATGCCGCGCACCTTCGCGGCCCTCGCGGCGGAGGCGGCACGGCATGACTGAGCGATCGGCACAGGCCGTACCCCGGGGCCCACTCGTCTCTCCGGGGTTCTGGTTGCATCACGCCGCCCTGGAATGGCGGGCGACGCTGGAGCGAAACCTCCGTCCGCTCGGACTGACGCCCACTCAGTTCAATCTGCTGGCCTCCACCGGATGGCTGGCCCACCGCGGCAGCCTCCCCACTCAGCAGCAGGCGGCGGATATGGCGGGCGTCGATCGAATGATGGCGTCCCGGGTGATCCGCGCCCTGGAGGAGCGCGGCTTGCTCCGGCGTCACCCCGACCCCGCCGACGCCCGCGCATTCCGACTCGAAATCACCTCCGCCGGAGGGAAATTGACGAGCACGGCGATCCAGGTCGCCGTAGACACCGACGAACAGATCTTCGGCGCCGACGCAGACCTCCTGCGCGAACACCTCCGCCCGATCGCCGCCCACCGAGTACCGGCGGACCGACCGACGAAGTGAAACCGACACCGAGCGACCCGGTCCGGCAGCGCCCGCGAACTACGTTGTCCGCCGGGCGAAGGGGGCTGCGATCCGACGACCGGATGGCAGCCGGATCCGATGCCGGGCAGCATCACCGGCTCGCGGGTGCTGATGGGGCACCGACCGGCGAGGGCGGGCCGAGCCTCGTTCGCCGCGTTCTCGGCACCCGGAACCCTTTCCGCAGCCGAACTATTCGTGCAAACCTCCGCGCGATCGGGCGAAAACGGGCTGTTGCGAAATGGGTGGTGGCGGCGTGTAGCGCCGCGGCCCTTTCATTTGGTTGGTTGTGCTGACAGGTGTG
>NZ_LZML01000037.1:0-3556 GCF_001665695.1 Nocardia sp. 852002-51101_SCH5132738
TTCGGCCGCCGGAAACCAGCCACCAGCCAGGCGACTCCACGCGGGCGTCACCAACGTCCAGGCCTCCTACAGCTAGCTCGAGCATGCAGAACCTTTCAATGACCGACTTCCAGAGCATCGCCATCGCCCTCCCGCCGATTTCTGAGCAACAGGCGATCGTTGACTTTCTGTCTACGCACGTTGCCAAGATCGAAGCGTTGATCGTCAAGTCGACCGAGGTGATCGAGACTCTGCGCGAGTACCGCTCGGCGCTGATCACCGATGCGGTGACCGGGAAGATCGATGTTCGAGGGGTAGCCTGATCGTGCCGCAGCATCACGAAAGCGTTCTGGAAGAAGAGATCTGCGAACACCTTGCGGATCACGGCTGGTTGTACTCACCCAACGACTCGGGCTATGACCGCGATCTCGCGTTGTTCCCGGACGACGTGTTCGCGTGGCTGGCGGACACGCAGTCGGCGGAGTTGGAGAAGCGACTCAAGCCGGACGCGACCCCCGAGGCGCAGTCGAAGGTGAAATCTGCTCTGCTGCAACGCCTTGCGAAGGCGTTGTCGGCGGATCTGAAGGCAGACGGCGGCACCCTGGCCGTGCTCCGCCGTGGGTTCAACGACTTCAACGCCACCTTTGCGATGTGCCAGTTCAAACCGAACTCCGGCCTGAATGCCACTACCGCGGCGAAGTATCAGGCCATGCGGTTGCGAGTGATGCGGCAGGTGCACTACTCGAAGTCGAACACCAAGAAGGCCATCGACCTGGTGTTCTTCGTCAACGGGATCCCAGTCGCCACCGCCGAAGTCAAAACTGACTTCACCCAGTCGGTGCAGCATGCGATCGAACAGTACAAGAAGGATCGACTACCGAAGGGCGAGCCGCTGCTGTCCTTCGCCACCCGAGCCCTGGTGCACTTCGCCGTGTCGAACAAGGAAGTGCACATGACCACCCGCCTCGCCGGGACGGGCACGGTGTTCCTGCCGTTCAACCGCGGCGACAATCACCATGCCGGCAACCCGCCCAACCCGGACGGATCGGCGTCGTCGTACCTGTGGGAGACGATCCTGCAGCGTGACACCTGGCTTGAGATCCTCGACCGGTTCATGCACCTCGAGATCAGCGAACGCCATGACCCCGACACCGGGAAGAAGACCCGCACGGAAACGCTGCTGTTCCCGCGGTTCCACCAGTGGGAGGCCGTCACCAAGCTGGTCGACGCCGCCCGCCGCGAGGGCCCCGGGCACAAGTACCTAATCCAGCACTCCGCCGGCTCGGGGAAAACGAATTCGATCTCGTGGCTGGCGCAGCGGCTCGCCAGCCTCTACAACGACCAGGACGAGAAGGTGTTCTCGTCGGTCATCGTTGTCACCGACCGTACGGTGCTCGATGCGCAGGTGCAGGAGGCGATCCACCAGATCAACCGCACCACCGGCGTTGTCGCCCACATCGACGGGTTGACCGGATCCAAGTCCGGCGAACTCGCGGACGCGCTGGAATCGGGAACGCACATCATCATCGTCACCATCCAGACGTTCCCGTACGCGCTGGATGCGATCGCCGACCGGAAAGCCCTGCGCGGCAAAAGTTTTGCGATCATCGCCGACGAGGCCCACTCCTCGCAGACCGGCGGCGCGTCGAACAAGCTCAAAGAGGTGCTCTCGCAAGCAGAGTTGGCCGATGTCGCCGAGGGCGCGACCGTGTCCGCGGAGGACATCCTCGCGGCGGAGACGAAGGCCCGCGCCGGCGCGAAGAACCTGTCGTTCTTCGCGTTCACCGCGACCCCGAAGCCCACCACCCTCGAGTTGTTCGGCCGCAAGGGGCCGGGCGGCCCACCGCAGCCGTTCCACCTGTACTCGATGCAGCAGGCCATCGACGAGGGCTTCATCCTCGATGTGCTGCGCAACTACACCCCGTACAGGACCGCATTCCGGCTCTCGCACAACGGGAAGACCTACGCCACTCGCGACACCCCCGAGGGCACCGTCGCCGTGACCGGCGACGGTTCGGACGCCAACCTCGTTGACCGCTCCGCGGCGGTGAAGTCGGTGATGAACTGGGTGAGGCTGCACCCGACGAACATCGCGCAGAAGGTGGCGATCATCGTCGAGCACTTCCGGCAGAACGTGGCCTGGCGGCTGAACGGGCAGGCGAAGGCGATGGTCGTCACCAGCTCCCGCAAAGCCGCCGTTCGCTACAAGATCGCGTTCGATCGGTACGTCACCGCACACGGCTATACCGATATCGCCGCCCTCGTCGCCTTCTCCGGCGAAGTCACAGACGCCGAATCCGGTAGCGACGAGCCGTTCACCGAAACCAGCATGAACCCCGGATTGAGGGGACGGGATCTGCGGGACGCGTTCGCCACCGACGCGTTCCAGGTGATGCTGGTGGCCAACAAGTTCCAGACCGGGTTCGACCAGCCAAAGCTGGTGGCGATGTATGTCGACAAGAGGCTCGGTGGTGTGCAGGCCGTGCAAACCCTCTCCCGGCTGAACCGGACCTTCCCACCTTTGAAGGATCAGACGTTCGTGCTGGACTTCGCCAACGAGGTCGCCGACATCGTCGTCGAGTTCTCTAAGTACTACGAGGTCACCACCCTCGCCGACGTCACCGACCCGAACATCGTCCACGACACCGAACGCAAGCTCGCCGCCGCCGGTATCTACGAGGCCTCCGAGGTCGACAGGCTCGCCGCCGACTACCTCGCGAAAAAGGGAAACAGCGCACTCGAGAAGTGGATCGCGCCTGCCGCCGAGCGATACACCGTCCGCATGAGGGAGGCCGTCGACACCTCCGACACGGTCGCGCTGGACGAGCTGAAAATGTTCCGCAAGGACATCGGCACCTATGTACGCCAATACGAGTTTCTGTCCCAGCTGTTCGACTACGAGAACCCGTGGCTCGAGAAACTCGCGATCTACCTCAAGCTCCTCGCCCCCCAGCTCACCGGGGGAGACGAACAGGCGCCGATCGACCTGTCCGCGGTCACCATCGACTACCTCGGCCACCACCAGCAGGCGCAGCAAAACCCGACCTTGACCGCCGGGGTACCGCTCGAACCGGCCAAGGAGGCCGGCACCGGCACCGTCAAGGATCCGCAGATGGTCGCCCTCGAGGAGGTCATCGCCAAGATCAACGACCTGTTCTCCGGCGACCACCCGGACTCGAGTGTCCGCAACGTTGTCACCCACATCCGGGACCGACTTGAGGAATCGGAAACCCTGCAGCAGCAGGCCAGACACAACACCCTCGCCCAGTTCTCCGCCAGCCCCGATCTCGGCATCGCGTTCATCGACGCCGTGATCGGCGCCATGGACTCCTCGGCGGACCTGTCCACGCAGATCCTCAACAACAAAAACCTGTCCCAGAAACTGTTGGGAGAGCTGCTACCTGGCATTTACAAACGCCTCAACGCCGCCGGCTGAGCCCAGAGCACCGGGCATGCGGCGACGACGGTTCGCGCAGCGGTCGTTCTCTGCCCCTGGCGAGGGGAGTGTCGGATTACCGGTGGATCTGACCCCGGTAGGGGTTAGTTTCCGGTCGGGTTGATCCGGCCTTCGAATGCG
>NZ_LZML01000038.1:0-43496 GCF_001665695.1 Nocardia sp. 852002-51101_SCH5132738
GAACCCGTCCACCCGGCCCGCGCGCACCGCCGGCCGCGAACCTTCGACGACATCCCCACCGCCACCGACCAAACCCACCAACTCCTCGACATGGTCACCCGCCTCGGATCAATCCCCGGCCTCTACCGCTTCGACGACCTCGCCCTCGAATACCAACTCACCCGCCCCGGCCCCGGCCGCGACCACCTCGGCACCCTCCTCAACCCCCTCGACCACCACCCCGAACTCCTCACCACCCTCCAAACACACATCGCCAACAACCTCAACCGCCAACGCACCGCCCGACTCCTCCACGTCCACACCAACACCGTCGACTACCGCCTCAAACGCATCGCCCAACTCACCGGCTTCGACCCCACCCAAGCCAGCGGACTCTGGTACCTCCGCTCCGCACTCGTCGCCCGCACCTACACCACCGCATGAAAACGGCACCTGAAAACACAGGTGAAAGAACGCTGCCGAAAGCGGCTGTGGAATGATCGAGTTCCCTTGCCAGAGCAGGGTATCGGGGGTAATTCTTCGAGGGTGACAGTCGATCGGGCGCAGACATCCTCGCGCCGGCGCAACTGGGAACAACTACCCGCGGCGACCCGGGCGGCGGTCGAAGCGGTGACCGGTCCGGTCGCGCGGGCGAATTCGGTGATCGCCGGATTCAGCAGCCAACTCGCGACAGTGATCGAGACGGCCGAGGGCCGGACCTTCATCAAGGGTGTGCCGCAACGAGATCCGGAGGTCTGGACCCAGCACCGTGAGGCCGCGCTGGCTCGTCACGTGACTCCGGTAGGCCCGAGGTTACGGTGGCAGATCGCGGCCGGCGGGTGGGATCTGCTCGGATTCGAGTTCATCGCAGGACATTTCGCGGACTACCGCGTCGACGCCGATCTCGCCGCCACCGCGGCCGCGATGTCCGCGCTGAACCGGCTGCACCCGCCCGCCGAGGTGGAACTCAAGGACGCCGAGGTCCGCTGGGGCGCGTATCTCGACGACGACGCCGATACAGCGGTGTTCGCCGGTGACGCCCTGCTGCACACCGACTGGAACTACAGCAACGTCATCATCGACCATGCCGAGGCCCGGCTCGTGGACTGGCCGTGGGCTACGCGGGGTGCGCCGTGGATCGACCCCGGCTGCTGGATCGTCTGGCTCGTCTTCGCCGGCCACGATCCGGCCGCCGCCGAGTCCTGGGCCGCGCGGGTCCCCGCCTGGCACTCCGCGTCCGAACGCGACCTGCGCATCTTCTCCGGCGCGCTGGCCGCGGAATGGACCGCGACGGCCAACCGTAGTCCCAACGTGTGGACCCACGGCCTGCGCGACGCCGCCCGCCGATGGGCCGCCCACCGTGACCGGTGAGCGCCGCCGGCCGCCGGCCTAGCGGCGAGCGCCGCCGGCCGCGGCGATCACGCCGTCGAGATGACTCGCGGTGATCTGGCGGGCGGCATTGGAAACGGCGGTGATCATCGCGCTGCCGAACGCGCCGTGCCGATCGAACAGGGTCGCGATGCCGGCGGCGATTCCGTTGCGGCTCAAGTGATTATCGGCCTCGAGACCGATGTCGGCGCCCTCGGGCATGCGCACCAGGGCGAGCGTCAGATCGGTGTTGATGAAGCCCACCCCGGCACTGGACCAGTTGGTCACCATGCTGGTCTGCTCGGCGGCCATCGCGGCCACCACGAACGGCGAGGGCCGCTCCCCGTCGACCACGTTCACCGGATGCTGCCAGCTGCGTTTGCGGCTGCCGTTCTCGTGTTCCGAGGGCACCCGTGACCAGTGCGCCGAATCATCGCTGTGCCACAGCGGCGCATTCGGCAGATCGGAGGGAGGCGCCACCTCGAGCGACGGCGGCACCGGCTGCTGCTCCCGGGTCCAGATCTCGCCCGGCGGTTGCTCGGACGGCTGCAGGAAGACCACCGAGGCGCGTGCCGCGGGTTCGCCGTCCTGGATGACGACCGCATCGGCGAGCCGGATGCGCTTCCCGTTGCGCACACGAGTCGTGGAGACCGACAGCTCGTGCATGCGCGCCGGCTTGAACAGGTCCACGGTCAACCGCACCGGCACGAAACCGTCGGTGGCGTGCTCGTTGTCGAGAGCTCGCGCCAGCAGCCCGCACAGCGCCGGCCCGACCACCTGATCGGCCGACCACTGGCTGGCCGCCATCCGGTTCGGGGTGAAGCCCCCGCCGTCCACCGCGAAATATCCGTACGAGCTGTCCACCGCGCGTGCCTGTCTCCTCGGGTCGCCGCCCGTGAGCACCGCGGGCGGTCACCGTCGGCGACAGCCCGCGCTCGCCGTCGGCGACTGATCTTGCTGGTCCAGGCAGATATAGCACGGTAACGAGAACCGGTTCCACGCCGGGGCCGCTGCGCGGGACACCGCCGACACGCTCGGCAGCGCTTTCGATCAAGATCGGCGTGTCGTTTTCCGGCGCCGATACCATATTTTTTCGGCGAGGGAACCAGCCGTCCGGTCCGTGTGGAAACAGTGCAGCAAGCCACCTGCCCGCTCCGGCCGGCGTGCCGGTCGGTATATCACCCCCGCTATGGGAATCGGCGCCGGATCACCTACCGGACAGAGGGCTCCCGCGAAGGTCGGCAGCAACCCGTCAGCAGCCGAAAACCGGCCCCTGACCGGGGATTCGATGTTGCAGATGTGCTTGCATCTGATCTCGCGGCCACCCTAGACTCGGGCTGCAAGGCAATGCAGGGGACTACCCGTGAGCCGTAGGGTGAACCGGAAGCCAATTTTCGCCGAAGGAAACCATGCGGCCTGGCGTCAGGGGCGTTCGTATGAACCAGCCAATGGGCCTCGGTCGGCTCGGAGTGATGGACAGGAACCGGACCGGGCATCACAACAATTCGCGGGAAACCGCAACATCTTTCGTCATCAGTGCGGTCGAGTCCACCGGCGCGGCCACACGCGACGATTTCGATATCGATCGCATCGTCACCACCGCGCACGCGATGGTGAACGATTGGGATTTCGACGCGATGCAACCGGAAGCTTTCTGGCGCATCGCATCCAGTTGCATCAAACAATAGATCGGGACGGAAGTGGTAGCCGCCGACCCTGGGGTCGGCGGCTACTGCTGTCTTCGAGGCATTGCTGTGTTCGAGGCATCGATAGATCGCAATGCCGGATCGGCGGGTCTAGGCGGAGTCGGACAGGCCGGCCGCGGCCTTCTTCATCATCTCCCGCGACCGCTCCGGCGGTTCGGCCTGCACACTGAGCCGGTCCATGACCTGGCGGTAGAGCTCCAGATCTTGCTGGCGATCCAGATACAGTGCGCTGGTGAGTTGTTCGAGATACACGATATCGGGCAGTTCGGGTTCGGCGAAGCGCAGCATCGTGAACGAGCTGCCCGCCGCCGCGTGGCCGCCGGCCGCATACGGCAGCACCTGGATGGTCACGTTCGGCTTCATCGAGACCTCGACCAGGTGCTTGAGCTGTGCGCGCAGCACCTGCTCACCGCCGATCGGCCGGTGCAGCACCGCTTCGTCGAGGACTGCCCACAGCGTCGGCGCTCCGGGGCGGTCCAGGATTTCCTGGCGCTTCTTGCGGAGTTCCACTCGGCGAGCGGCCTCGGCGTTCTCGTGACCGAGCGCGACCACCGAACGGGTGTACTCCTCGGTCTGCAGCAGACCGGGAACGAGCTGTCCTTCGAAGGTACGGATCGACTTCGACGCGTGTTCCAGACCCAGGTAGGTCTCGAACCATTGGGGCAGCAGATCGTTGTAGCTGTGCCACCACCCCGGCTGGTTCGCGCGGCTCACCAGATCGAGGAACATCTCACGCTCTTCGGCGTTGTCGACGCCGTAGAGCGTCAGCAGATCACGAACGTCGCGTTCCTTGAAACCGGTGCGTCCCAACTCGAGTCGGCTGATCTTCGCGTGCGAGCCACGGATGTGCTCGCCGGCCGCCTCACGCGTGATACCGGCGGCTTCCCGCAGTTTGCGGAGCTGTCCGCCGACCGCGATCCGAAGCGCTGTCGGACCGCGTTCGGCGACAAGCGAATCCACACGGCCGATCCGGACGGGCTCTGCCATCATGAGGTCTACTCCGATGCTCGACGATCACCGGCAATGAGGGTACAGCCATCGAGAGCAGCTGGTCGAACATCAGGAACTCTGCCTCGTCGCGTACCGACACCGCGCCGAGTGCCATGCTACCGCCGATCAGGCCAGATCGTCGAACTCTCCACTCTTCGCGCCCCGGAGGAACGCGTCGATCTCGGGGCGGGTGTAGACGAGCACCGCCCCCTCGGGATCACGCGAGTTGCGCACGGCAACCAGGCCATTGGACAAATCGGCCAATTCGACACAGTTCCCGCTCGGATTGCTGAACGTGCTCTTGCGCCACGCGGCTTCGGACAGGCGGCCGGCTGTGGTGGCAGTGGAATCGGTCATGACTGTCTCCAGGGTTCGTGGTGGCCGAGCTCGGCAGCAGGGGCCCACACTCGGCGATCCGGATTGATCGAGCTGATGCCTATCTTCAGCTCTTGCATGTGTTCGAGCAAATGTACTTGCATTTGAAACCGACGCTTTGAACGATAGCACGGGGGTTGGCTCGGATCGAGCCCTCCGGAAAATCGCAAAAAACCAAGGGCGACAAGGGCTTTTCCATCCTTTTTCGATTGACTCGTCATCTTTCGAACCGGCCTCCGAGCACCCGAAAACGGTGTCCGACCGGTCGGTTTCGGGCCTCGACCGGGGCGGATGGCACATTCCCAGCCGATCCGCACACCGAATGCGACCGTTTCGGTTACCCTCTCGCGCACCCGGCATCGGCAACCGCCGGACGGGACTCGAGCGTCGGAACCGGGAGCAGGAGGGAATCGGTGCCGCCAAGACAGCAGCAGCCGTGCCGCGAGCGTGAGATTCGGACCGATATCCCGCACACCGCGCGGATCTGGAACTACTGGATGGGTGGACGGCAGAATTACGAGGTCGATCGCCGGGTCGGCAGCGCGGCAACGGAACTCGATCCCGGTATTACCGCCCTGGCGGCCGAGAGTCGCCGCTTTCTCCGGCGCGCGGTCGAACATCTCGCCGGCGACCTCGGGATCACCCAGTTCCTCGACATCGGCGCGGGGCTGCTCGCCACGGACAACACCCACGAGGTCGCGTGCCGGCGCAATCCGGCGGCCCGGGTCGTCTATGTGGACAACGATCCGCTGGTGCTCACCCACGGCCGGACGCTGCTGACCGATCCGCGAGCCGTCTATCTGGATGCGGATCTGCGCGAACCGGATCGGCTGTTCGCCCGTGCCGCAGACATTCTCGATCTCGACCGTCCGGTCGCGGTGATGTTCATGGGCGTGCTCGGCCACTGCGAACGCATCGGCGAACTCCGCGCTGTCGTCGCCGACTCGATGGCGCGGGTCTGCCGCGGCAGCTACCTCGCCTACTGGGACGGCACCACCGACAGCGCCGATTTCGTCCGGATGTGCGCGACCTACGAAAACGTCACGGCCGTACCGTATTTCCCGCGCGACCATTGCGAGTTGCGCTCCATCTTCTCGGAGCTGGAGTTGCTCGAACCGGGCTTCGTCCCCCTGACTCGATGGCGCCGGCCGGCCGGCGAACCGGTGCCGACCGTGCCGGTGTCGGGCTACGGCGCGGTGGCGCGCAAACCCTGATCACCCCTTGGGGCACAACACTTCCGATCACCGACGAGTGTGCAGATGTACTTGCATTTGCTCCTTGCAGCGCCGTAAACTCGACCGCACGACATGGCCGGACCACGCCGGAGCAGGCAGGCCGGAAGCAGCGGGAGGCCGTGCCGAAAAGTTCGCTTCCGCAATCTTTCGCCAACGGTCGAGGGCATTCCATGAACCAACTGCTCCAGCATTCCGGTACATGCGATCACGGCACATCCGAGCACCGCACGTCCGGCGCCGATCAGGTCGGTGACTGCGCCACCGAACCCCGGGAACTCACCTACCCCCGCGCCCGCGCGATTCTCTACGCACACGACCGGCACCTGTCGTGCCGGCAGTGGATCGCCGCCGCGGCGTATCTGTCCGCCGGACTCGACGACGAGTAGATCGCCCCGCGTTCGCCACCCCCGTCAAGACGGCTGAACGCATCGAAACCGGTCCCCGACAGCGCGATTCCGCACTCGGCTTCGCAATCGCCTGTCACCAGGACGAATACGCGCCCTACGATGGTGGTACCCGCACCACACCATCTTGTGGAACGAGGGCATCATGATCCTTCTGGCGATGCACGACGTCATAGTGGCCCAGGTCGGCAACCCGACGCCCGAGACACCTCCGGCGGCGGACAAACTCCTGAAACTGGTGCGCTACTTCACCTGGTTCATGCTGCTGTCGGGGACCAGCGCGATCATCTTCGCCGGCGGCCGGTTCGCCTGGGAGAAGTGGAACGGCGGCCCGCTGGAGTCACCGAAGATGGTGGCCGGGGCCCTCGTCGGCGGCCTGGTGGCCACCAGCGCCGGAACCTTGATGAATTCGATTCTGGCGCAGTGATTCCCGACATTCCGGACGATTCACCCGGAACCCGTGTGTTCCGGCCCCCGCCTCCGGACGCCGCCCCAGTAGGCTGAACGCGGACCACCGGCGGATCCGGTGCCGTCCCTCGGTCGAGATGGGAGGCTCCGGTGGCCGGCAGGCGGACCGACACACGGGACCGAATCCGCTCGGTCGCGATGGAGCTGTTCTCCGCGAACGGTTACGAACACACCTCGATCCGGGAAATCGCCGATCGGCTCGGCATCACCAAAGCCGCGGTCTACTACCACTTCCGATCCAAAGAAGACATCGTCGTCAGCCTCGCCGACGATCTGCGCAGGGGCATCGACGACCTGCTGGCCTGGGCCGCCGACCAACCGCCCGGACCCGGCACCGGCCGCGAAATCCTGCGCCGCTACGGCGCCGTGCTGCACCGCACCGGGCGGGAGATGACCCGGTTCATGTACGAGAACCAGCCCGCGTTCCGCCGGCTCGGGGTGGGATCGGACCTGCGCTATCACTTTCGCGCGGTCGCCGACGCGATGACCGCCCCCGACCACGAACCCCTGGCGGTCTTCCATGCCCGCCAAGCTCTGCTGGCCATCTCATGGAGTATCGGGATGATGGGCGATGTCGACCTGACCGACGAGCAATGCCGCCGCGCGGCAGAGGATATCGCGCTGGCCATCTACGAACGGGCACAATGAGAGCCTGATGAAGGCCGGCCCGAGGACATCATGAATACACGCGTAACCCTCCTGGCCGCTGCGATACTCGCGGCGCCGCTGCTGATATGTGGGTGCTCCCACCAGAATTCGTCACCGGTGAGCCAGGCGGCACATCCGGTTCCCATAGCCCACCAGGGCGCCCCCGCGGTCGGCCCCGGCCCGTCGGGCACCTACACCGTCGCCGCGCAACCGGCACCCGGCAGCTGCCATTTCGGCAAAACCGCTGACGGACAGCCACTTCCGGATCCGCACTGCACGCCGGGGGCGACCAATCCGAAGGTCACAGCCGAAACCGTCAAGTCCACGATTTGCGTAGGCGGATACACCCAATCCATCCGCCCGCCGGCGAGTATCACCGACCGGGAGAAGAAGGCGAACGCCGAATCCTACGGTTACACCGGCAATCTGCACGATGCCGAATACGACCATTTGATCTCGCTGGAGCTCGGCGGCGATCCGAACGATCCGCGCAATCTATGGGTCGAACCGCCCTCCCCCGACCACAAGGCCGGGTCGGGGCCGAACAACCCCAAGGATTCGGTGGAGAACAAACTGCATTCGCTGATCTGCTCCGGCGCGGTCGGCCTGACCGACGCGCAGAACGCCATCGCGGCCGACTGGACCACCGCGTTGGCGGCGGTCGGCCATCCGGACGGAAAGTAGGTCAGCTCACCGCGGATGCCCGGCGGCGGCCCAACCGGTTCACCACCGGGTATCCGGCGCAGACGACCACCGCCCACCCCAGGCCGACCGCCAGCGCGGTCCGGCCGCTGTCGGTCCAGAACAGCAGTACGACGACCAGTCCGAGGAAGGCCAGTGCCAGCACCGAGCTGACCGGCGCCCCGGGCAGGCGGTAGTCGCTGGCCGGCAGTTC
This sequence comes from Nocardia sp. 852002-51101_SCH5132738, assembly GCF_001665695.1. Taxonomy (NCBI): domain Bacteria; kingdom Bacillati; phylum Actinomycetota; class Actinomycetes; order Mycobacteriales; family Nocardiaceae; genus Nocardia; species Nocardia sp. 852002-51101_SCH5132738. The sequence goes on from NZ_LZML01000038.1 coordinate 8,069, forward strand.
GCCGCGGCGCACACGGGCCCGGTAGATCATGTGGCAGACCAGGATCATGCCCCAGACGAAGATGATGCCGATGGTCGACACCGACGTGATGTAGTTGAACGCCTTGTCCGGGGAGACCAGGTTGACGATCACGCCGATCACCATCATCGCCGCCGAGAGCAGGATGCCGGCGAACGGCACCCGGCGATTGCTCAGGCCACCGAGCGCGACCGGAGCCTCACCACGCAGCGAGAGACTGCGCACCATGCGGCCGGTCGAGTAGATGCCGGAGTTGCACGACGACAGCGCCGCGGTCAGCAGCACGAAATTGATGATCCCGGCAGCCCCCGGAATACCGATCTGCTCGAACACCTCCACGAACGGGCTGCGCCCGGAGTGGAAGACCTTCCAGCTCGACACCGACATGATCACGATCAGCGCGCCCACATAGAACAGACCGATGCGCAGCGGGAGCGAATTGATCGCCCGGCGCAGGGTGCGGCGCGGATCGGCGGCCTCGCCCGCGGTCACACCGACGAGTTCGACGCCCACATAGGCGAAGAGCACGATCTGCAACGCCAGTAGCGCTTGGCCGAATCCGTTCGGGAAGACACCGCCGTCGGCCCACAGATTGGTCACCGTCGGATCGGGGGCGTGGCCGAAACCGAAGATCAGCACGCCGATACCGATGGCGATCATCGCGACGATCGCGGTCACCTTGATGGTGGAGAACCAGAACTCACCCTCGCCGAACAGCTTCACCGAGATCAGGTTCGCGGCGAACAGCACGCCGAGCACGACGAGCGCGGTGACCCATTCCGGGATCGCGAACCAGTACTTGACGTATTTGCCGGCGACGGTGATCTCGGCCATACAGGTCGCCACCCACACCGCCCAGTAGGTCCAGCCGGTGACGAAGCCGGCGAAGCGACCGAGGAACTCGTGCGCGTATTCACCGAAGCTGCCCGACACCGGCCGGTAGGTCAGCAGCTCCCCCAGCGCGCGCATGATCACGAAGATCGCCAGGCCGGCGGCGAGATAGCACAGGATCAGAGCCGGACCGGCCTGTTCGATGGCCCCACCGGATCCGTAGAACAGTCCCGTGCCGATCGCCCCGCCGATGGCGATCATCTGGATGGTTCGGGGGTTGAGGCCGCGCTGGTAGCCCTCTTCACCCGCGGACGCGAGGGCGGGCGCGTCCGTCCCCTCGGGTTTGCGGTCGGTCGTCATATCGCAGCACCGTACCGGGTCGGGGCCGGGGCGCGACCGGTGCAACCGTGCAGTGAACTAGTTCACAGCTCTTGCCGCCTAATAGTTGTGGGCGCACAATCATTGTGTGTCTACAACTGTTTCCGGGCTGACGCCGCGTCACAAGACGATCGTGCTGGTCACCTGCTGCCTGAGCCTGCTGATCTCGTCGATGGACGCGACCATCGTCAACGTCGCGATTCCGACGATCCGCAGCGATATGGACGCGCCCCTGTCGCGGCTGCAGTGGATCGTCGACGTCTACACCCTCACCCTGGCGAGCCTGCTGATGCTGTCGGGCGCGACCGCCGACCGCTTCGGCCGCAAGCGCATGTTCCGGATCGGACTGAGCATCTTCGCGCTGGGCTCACTGCTGTGCAGCGTCGCTCCCGATATCGACATGCTGATCGGGGCGCGCTTCATCCAGGCCATCGGCGGCTCGATGCTCAATCCCGTCGCGATGTCGATCATCACCACGGTCTTCACCGGCCGCGTCGAACGGGCGCGAGCGGTCGGCGTCTGGGGCGCGGTGGTCGGCATCTCCACCGCGATCGGCCCGATGGTCGGCGGCGTGCTGATCGACGCGCTGGGCTGGCAGTCGGTGTTCTGGATCAATCTGCCGATCTGCGCGGTCGCGCTGGTGCTGACCACGCTCTACGTCCCGGAATCGAAGTCGCGGACCGCACGCGGGATCGACCCGCTCGGCCAGGTGCTGGCTGTGGTGGTGATGTTCACGCTGGTCTTCGGGCTGATCGAACATCGCCCGGAGATCTTCGGCATCACGGCCGTGGCACTGGCCGGATTCCTCTACGCCGAACGGCGGCACCGGTCGCCGTTCATCGATCTGCGGTTCTTCCGCAGCGTGCCGTTCGCGGCGGCCACCGTCACCGCGATCTGCGCGTTCGCCGGACTGGGTGCCTTCCTCTTCAGCGCTTCGCTGTATCTGCAAGGCGTACGGCATTATTCGGCTGTGCACACGGGACTTCTCTACCTGCCGATGGCGCTGGGGATGCTGATCTGCTCGCCGCTGTCGGGCCGGCTGGTCGGCCGCTTCGGCACCCGGCCCTCGCTGGTCGCCGCCGGAATTCTGATGACGACGGCCGCGGCGCTGCTGACCACGCTGCGGCCCGATACCCCGGTCTGGCAGCTCGTCGTGATGTTCGCGATCTTCGGCGCCGGTTTCGGCACCGTGAACCCGCCGATCACCACCGCCGCGGTCAGCGGGATGCCGATGGATAGGGCGGGCGCGGCCTCGGCGGTCGCCTCGACCAGCCGCCAGATCGGCGTCAGCGTCGGAGTCGCGCTGTGCGGGCTGCTGTCCGGGGCGGGACTGTGGTGGGTGGTGGCCGCTCTCGCGGCGGGCGTCGGGGTGCTGGGCATCGCCGCCAACACCGGATGGGCACTGCGCTCGCGCGACCGGATCGCGCCCCTGCTCGAACACAAGGAGCCCGCCCGTGTCTGACGACGAGCTCACCGTCGCCGCGGAGCCGACGCCCGACGAGGTCTGGCGCGTGCTGACCGATGTCGTCAAGGACACCCGCGACACCTGGAAGCGCGCGGTGGTCGATCGAATGGGCATGCCGTTCAGCAGATTCCGCGTGTTGCGGCGACTGTTGCCCGGTCCGCTGCCGCTGAAGGAACTGGCCCGGGTGGCCACCATGGACGCGCCGGCCACCACCGTGGTGGTCAACGATCTCGAGGCCCGCGGTCTGGTCTCGCGCGAAACCGCTCCGGACGATCGGCGGCGCAAGCTGGTGACCATCACCGATGCCGGGCGGGAGGTGATCGCGCAGGCGATGGCCACTCCCGATCCGCCGCCGCCCACGCTCACCGCGCTGTCCGCCGAGCAGTTGCGCACCCTGCACGATCTGTTGCGGCTGCTCTAGGCTCGGGTCGTGGCCGAAGAGACAACACCGGAGTGGGCGCCCGGCCTGTCGTCGGGTTTCGAACTGGGCACCGACGGGCCCCGGGTGATCATGGTCGGCATCGATGGTTCGGATGCCTCCTGGCGCGCGACCGCCTATGCGGCCGGATTGGCCCGGCGTCAGAACTCCCTGCTGGCAATGGTTTACGTCCAGCCGTGGATGGCCATGGCCGGCGCCTACGGCGTCGACGTCCAGGGCGCGACCGCCGAGATGGCCGAGGATCTGGCCCGGCAGGTACGCGAGCACGCGGAGAAGGTCAAAGACGTCTACCGCACCCGCTGGAAGTTCATCACCCGCCGTGGCGATCCGTTCACGGTGCTGGCCGAGGCCGCCGACGAATTGAAGGCCGACGGCGTCGTGGTCGGCGCGTCCGAGAAGGCCGGGCATCGAATTATCGGCTCGGTCGCGGTGCGTCTGGTGAAAGCGGGGCGCTGGCCGGTTACTGTCGTGCCCTGAGCTCCGTCGGCGTCCCGAAGTGATTGGGACGCGGCATCGGGGGAACCCGCCGGAACGAGACCGTTGAGGAAAGGGTTTTCACTATGTTGATTCGCCGCCTTGCCCGACCGCTGCTGGCATCGGTGTTCGTCGTCGACGGAGTCGACACTCTGATGCATCCCGAGCCCCGGGCGCAGGCCGCCACCACCTTGGTATCCCATGGGGAACAGCGGCTGCCGGATTCGGTATCGGCCAAACTGCCCTCCGATCCGGCGAAAGTGGTGCGGATCAATGCCATCGTCCGGGTCGGCGCCGGAACGCTGCTCGCGCTGAATCGCGCACCCCGGCTCTCGTCGCTGGCGCTGGCAGTGACCGTCATCCCGGCCACCGTGACCGAGCAGGACTTCTGGAACGAATCGGATGCGCAGCAGCGTGCCGCCAAGCGCACGGCCTTCCTCAAGGACGTCGGTCTGCTCGGTGGCCTGCTCATCGCCGCGGCCGACACCGAGGGCAAGCCCTCGCTGGGCTGGCGGGGTCGCCGGGCCGCGCGTAAAGCCGCCGCCGCCCTCCCGTTCACCGCCGCCACCACCGACACGGTGCGGGATCGCCTGCAGCAGCAGGCCGTCCGCGGCCGGGAACTGGCGGCGGTGGCCGCCGACAAGGGCGCCGACCTGGCCTCGGTGGCGCAGTCGCGCGGCGCCGAACTCGCTTCGGTGGCCCAGTCGCGCGGCGGTGAACTCGCCGAGGCCGCCCGCGAACACGGCACCGAATGGGCGGAGCTGGCGCGCACCCGAGGCGCCGATTTGGCCGGCACCGCTCTCGACCATCGCGGCGAGTGGGCCGAGCTGGCCAAGCGACGGGGCGCGGATCTGGCCGAGGCCGCCCGCGAACACGGCGGCGACTGGGCCGAGCTGGCCAAGCGCAAGAGCGCGGAACTCGCCGACACCGCGGGCGATCACCGGGGCGAATGGGCCGAGATCGCGAAGCACCGCGGCAGCGAATGGGCCGAAGCCGCCCGCGAGCACGGTGGCGAATGGGCCGAGGTGGCCAAGCAGCGCGGGTCGATCTTCGCGCGCCAGGCCCGCAAGCGCGCCGAGAAGGCGGCCGAAGCCGCCCGCGAGCGTGCGGAGACGGCTCGCGAGCGTCTGGCCGAAGCTCGAAACGGCAAGTGACACATCGTTTCTCACCGGCGCCGGATCAGGCGCCGGTGAGAAACGCCGTCATCGCCGCGGCCACGGCCTCGGGTTGATCGAGCATCGACAGCACGTACGCGTCGTCGATCTCCACCAGCCGGCCCGCGGGCAACAGTTCGGCGAGGCGGCGCCCGTGGTCGCGGGGCATCGGCGCGGCCTGCCGGGACCACAGCACCAGCGCACGTCCGGGGAAGTTCCGCAAGGCTTCGGTATCGGCGATCAGCTGCGCGGCCGGTGGCAACACCCGGCCGTATTTGCGCACGTCCCGGCCGATATCCGGATTTCGCAGGGCGGGTTCGGTCCAGCCGCGCATCAGTTCGTCGGGTACCGGATAACGCGCCATCTGCCCGTAGATCAGCGACGAGCGGCGCAACAGCCCGATGCGCAACTGACGCAGCACGATCGGTAGCGCGCCCGGGACGCGCAACGCCAGCACCGCCAGCTTCCCGGGCAGTCCGGGCGGGAAGTTGTCGAAGGCCTCGCACGGCAACACGATCAACTGGGCGACCCGTTTGTCGAGGCCGTACGCGGTGAGGAACAGCCCGCCGCCCCAGTCGGAATGCACCAGGGTGACCTCGCGCAGGTCCAGCGCGTCGAGGAATCAGCGAGCACCACGTTCTGGCCGCGAATACTCAGATCCGCGTCCGCCCGCATCGGTTCCGGATGCGAGCCGAGCGGCAGCACCGGCCGCACATAGCGAAAACCGCTGGGCAGCAACGGCATCACCCGGTCCCACACCGTGTGATCGATGAGCAGTCCGTGCAACAGCACGACCGGCGGCCCCTGGCCCTCCTCGACGTAATGAATCGGACCGGCGGGAACTTCGACGACCGGCATACCCCTGCCACCTCCGCATCGGAATCGCGCGACGACGCTGTGAACAATGCGTTCACCCCGTAGAACGTTCGCTCTAGAGCGTGTGTTCTAGTATGGGAGGATGTCCGAGACCGTGTCAACCCCGACCGTCGAGCGCATCGTCACCGCGACCGCGGAACTGATGCGCCGCCAGGGCTACGGCGCTACCAGCGTCAAACAGATCACCGCCGCCGCGCGGGCCCCGATCGGGTCGCTGTATCACCACTTCCCGCAGGGCAAACAGCAGATCGCGGCCGCCGCGCTCCGTACCAGCGGCGCCGCCTACATCCAGCTGCTACCGCTGCTGATGGACCCGTACCCGGACCTGCGGGTGGCAGTGGTGGCCGCGTTCACCGCCGCCGCCGAACAGATCGAGCAGTCCGGCTGGATGAACATGTGCCCGGTCGGCACGGTCGCGGGCGAGATCGCCGACAGCGAACCGGCGTTGCGGGAGGTGACCGCCGAGGTGATGCAGTCCTGGATCGACCAGGGCAGTGCGTACTTCCGCGCACGCGGACTGCCCGCCCCCGCGGCCCATACGTTCGTGATCGCGGTCCTCGGCGCCCTGGAGGGTGCGTTCATACTCAGCCGCACCCTGCGCTCGACCGCCCCGATCGAATCGGCCGGGCAAGCGATGGCCGCCTATCTCGACACGCTCACCGAAACCCACTCCCCCGCAACGATGTCCGAGGGATGAACCAACCGATCAGCCCACGCTGAATTCGGCCGTGGTGCCCGTGAACGGAACGGCGGCGTCACCGTCGCGGCGGTCACCGCGGTATTCGATGCGGTAGCGCCCGGCTTCCGCGCCGGCGGGCACGGTCCAGTGGATGGCGATCCGCGAGGCCGCGGGCTGGCCGGGCGGGCGCGACCAGTGCAGTTCGGTGCACCAGTCGTTGTCGTCGAAGACCGCCCGCCATTGCTCGCCCTCGGCGCGCTGTACCTCGAAATAGCTTCCGCCGGTGTGCAAGTCGTTGGCCGGGTGGGCGCCGCAGAACTCGACCGTCACCGTATCGCCGTGACCGTAGCCGGGCTTCGGACCGGTGATCACCTCACCGAATGCGCGCCCGGTCATCGGCACATCGGCCGGCACCGGCGGCAGCAGATTCGGCTGCACGCCCGCGGTCCAGTCCAGCGGGGCCGGGCCGCGGCCGAGGTCGACGCGTGCGGCCACCGCACGGGCCAGCCGATCGAATTCCTGCACATAGGCGGGCAGGGTCCAGCGGCCGAACAGCGTTTCCCCGCCCTCGTACTGCTGGGAGGCGTATTCCTCCGGCGTGGTCACGTAGCCGCAGTACCCGTTCGAATAGCCTTGCAGCAGCACGTTTTCCAGCGGGACGGACAGGGCGTGCGCCACCACCCGCCGGATCCGCAACCCCGAGACCACCGTGTATTCCGCCGGCCCCGAGGCCAGCACCAGATCGCCGATCCGCAGAATCTGGATCGGCACCGTCAGCGGGACCCACGGGCGCGGCGGCAGCACACCCAGCGGCGCCACGATCAACTTGGGCGCCTGCACATCCCGCATCCACTGCTCGATGGGGCCGTCCAGTCCGCCCAGCGCGGCGACGACCGGATCCGCATTGCCTTCCTGCAGGAACGACAGCTGGGTCTTCCAGTTGTCCTCCGAACTGGTCGCGGCGGCCGCGGCGCCCATCATGGGGGGCGCGGTGCGGGCCGGTTTGCCGTCCGGCGTGTAGGACCCGTCGATGGCGGTATCGGCCATGTTCAGATAACGCAGCGCGGCATCCACTCCCCCGCTGCGCATCGGCCGCGCCGCATCGAAAGCCGCACGGCCCGCGCGATATTGGCGCTCGCCGATGAGAGAACAGTTGAGCCGGTTGTCCTCGGTGGGCCCCGACGGATGCCACGGCGTGAGTCCGATATTCGGCGTCATATCACCGGCGTTGGTCTGCGCGAACGCCGCCACGAAGCCGGGCTTTCCGGCGCCCGGACGCACTCCCATCTCGTCGTGCTCCCAGCGGTAGCTGGCATAGCCCTTGTTGTCGGCCGAGATGAGCGTATTGGCGTCGGTAAGCGATGTCCCGTGCGTCGCGAACCAGGTGATCGCGCCGATGTCCTTGCCGCCCTGCCGCAATCGCAGCACCGTCACCTGCGGATCGATCGCATTCGGGAATGCGGCCTTGTCGTCCGGCGGGTTCAGGTCGAAGGCCACCCGGGAGCGGTTGGCCGAGGCGTCGTGCAGTTCGCCGTGCCCGAGCGACAGCGTGCCCGGCGCCAGATTCTCGTGCGCCGCCACCAGCGCCGCGACGATACCGTCCACCTCGGCTTGATGGGAATTGTTCTGAAAGCCGTATGCGGCAAGGGAATAGGCGTATTCGCGAGCGGTGCCACCGCAGGAATTGTGATTGTGGGTGGCGTTCAGGTTGACGTTGCGCTCGGTGTACAGGGCACCGAATCGCTGTGCCAGCCGCTGCATCACGACCAGATGGACCGACTGGAACAGGCATGCGATATCCGCGTTGACGAAGGCCACCCGCTCGCCACTGGCCCGGTCGACCACGATGTAGGCGCGCGCCCAGGTCCGCATGAGCAGCCCGGTCGCGACCTGGTCGAGTTCGGAGTAGCCCATCATGCCCTGCCCGGCGACCGCGCCGGTCACATCGGCGATGCCGGCGCCGACCAGATATCCCGCCTCGTCGCCGGTGACCCGGATCGGTGCCGCCCCCGCGGAAGCGGTGGCCCCCACTCCCGCGGCCACGGCCGCGGTCACGGTGCCGGCCAGCATCGATCGCCGGGTAAACGTCACTGATCGCTCCTTCGATTCCGGCCGCCACGCTGCGACCGCCTCCTCCAACCGTGTGCACCGGAGATTACTGGTCACTCGTCCAGTACGCCAGCCCGATTTCCCCACCGGGCCGGGTTACTCGATGGGCGCGGTCAGCGGCAGTGCGATCACCGAGGTACCGACGTGCACAGTGAACGGACCGGGTTCGGTGTCCCAGCCCGCGTCGGTCCAGTCCTGAAAGGTTCGCTGCGGCAGCGAAATTCGCACCCGGCGCACCCCGCCCGGTTCGGCGGTGACGCTGGCGAACGCGGCCAGCCATCGCACCGGCCGCTCGATCGCACTGTCCTCACGGGACAGATAGACCTGGACGACCTGCTTACCGGTCCGCTCGCCGATATTGGCCACGGTCACCTCGACGTCGTGGCCGTCCACCGCGAGATCGCTCAGCTCCCACACGGTGTAGCCGAGTCCGTGGCCGAACGGATACGCCGGCTGCACACCGGCCCGCAGCCAGGCGCGGTAGCCGATGTGCACGCCCTCGTCGTAGTTCAGGGTGCCGTCGTAGTCCGGCGTGGTGTCGCGGACCGGCACGTCGGCGAGTTCCTTCGGCCAGGTGGTCGGCAACCGGCCGCCGGGTTCGGCCGCGCCGGTCAGCACGTCGGCCAGTGCGGCGCCGAATTCCTGACCGGGGAACCAGGACAGCAGCACCGCGGCCACGTCGTCACGCCACGGCATCTCCACGGGGGCACCGGAATTCACGACCACCACGGTGCGCGGATTGACGGCGGCGACCGCGGCGACCAGGTCGTTCTGACGGCCGGGCAGCGCGAGGGTGGTCCGGTCGCGCCCCTCACTCTCCAGCTGTTCGGTGGTGCCGACGACCACCACGGCCACCTCGGCGCGGCGCGCGGCCTCGACCGCCGCGGCGAATTCCTCCTCAGGCGCGCGTTCCGGCCGCGCCACGACCAACCCGACGCCCAGGATCATGCCCAGCCCCGCGGCCGCCGACGCACCCGATCCGACCGTGATCCGGACGTCGACCTCCTGGCCGGCGGCGAGTTCGCACGCCACGCGGCGTTGCGGCGGATCCAGCAGTGCCGCAACGGGATCCGAACCGTCGAAGGCGATATCGGTGTCGATCACGGTCGCGCCGTCGAGTTCCATCACGCAGTGACCGAGCGCCGCGGCACCGAGCTGCCACTCGCCCGCCACATCGGCGCGCAGTCGCGCGCGCAGTTCGATCGCCGACGCGGCCGCCGCGTGCGGATCACCGAACAGCACCAGCCGGCCCGCCGTGCGGTGCTGGGTGTCGAGGACACGCTCCCCGTCCAGATAGCGCAGGCACAGCCCCGGTGTGCCGGTGGCCGGGTCGGTGACCAGGTCCAGCGGCGCAGGTATCAGGTCGTCACCGGTGCGCACCCCCGGCGTGTGGGTGACCGGCAGCACCGCCGACAGACCCTCGACCGGCGTGACGGTGTGGTCGGGGATCACGGTCGCGCTGCCGCCGCCCATGTACCGCGGCTGCGCGGCGGCGGGCCCCAGCAACGCCACCGAGGTCCGCGGCGGCAGCGGCAGCACACCGTCGTTGTGCACGAGCACCATCGCGGCCGCGGCGGCGCGGCGCACCAGATCGTGGGCCTGTGTGGCGGTGAAGTCGGGCACCGGCTCGGGCTCGTGCGGGGCCAGGGCGCCGACGCGATCGGCGAAACGCAGGATGCGCCGGACCTTGTCGTCGATCGCGGACTTCGGCACGGTGCCGGCCGCGAGCGCGTCGGCGAGGGCTGGACCCCACAGCGGCGACGGGCCCGGCATGCACAGGTCGGTGCCGCGCGCGGCGCCTTCGGTACTGCGCACGGCAGTCCAGTCCGAGACGACCACGCCGTCGAATCCCCAACTGCCCTTGAGGGGTTCGTCCAGCAGCGGCGATTCGGTCATGGTGATGCCGTCGACGCTGTTGTAGGCGGCCATCACCATCCACGCCCCGGCCTGCACCGCGCGTTCGAACGGATACAGGTACAGCTCGTGCAGGGCGCGCGCGGCGACGCGGACGTCGACGGTGAACCGGTCGGTCTCGGAATCGTTGGCCACGAAGTGTTTCGGGCAGGCGGCGACGCCGTGTGCCTGCACCGCACGCACATACGCGGCCGCCATCTCCGCGGTCAGCATCGGGTCCTCGGAGAAGCATTCGAAATGTCTTCCGCCGAGCGGAGATCGGTGCAGGTTCACGGTGGGCCCGAGGACGGCGTAGACGTTCTTCTGCCGGGCCTGCGCCGCGATCAGGGCCCCGATCTCGGTGAGCAGGTCCCGGTCCCAGGTGGCGGCCAGCGCGGTTCCCGACGGCAGGCTCACCGAGGGATCACGTTCGTCCCAGTTCTCGCCGCGCACACCCGACGGCCCGTCGGATACCGGCATCTCGGCGAGGCCGATCGCGGAATCCCCGGCCAGACGGAACATTCCGGCTCCGGAGATGAGTCGTAGTTCGGCCGCCGGATCCAATTGCGTTGCCAGTTGCTCGATCCGGTCGTGCATCGGCTGCCCCGTTTCGTCTCGACTGCGCATCGGCCTCGACGCTACGGGATATCGGCGGGTCGGCGCCGTATTACCCGGCGCGCGTCGGGGTTAGCGCAACCGCAACCGGACCATCGGCAGCGTGTCGACCGGCGCGCCGGTCGCTCGTTCGATCACCGCGCGCAGGTTCTGCCAGGCCCGGGGGTGGTCGTGGATGTAGTGCGCGAGCGCCGCCGCCGATTCGGCCTCGGTCATCGCCGTGGCCGTCGCGGGTACCGCGCGCCGGGTGCCGACCCACAGCCGGACGTTCGAGTCGGCCTGGATGTTGCGGTACCACTGGGCGCGCGTGCCGAAGCCGGACACGATGACGCACTCGCGGGGCCCCGGGTGGTCGACCACCTCCAGCACCACGTGCCGCTTCGCGCCGCTCGTGCGGCCGATATGTTCCATCATCAGCAGCCGGTGCCCGAAGACGAATCCGAGACCCGCGCGATACAGCCCGATCGGGGCGCGGACCAGGATCCTGGTGTGCAGTGCCCGCGCACCCAGCCCGGCGGCGAATTCGGCGAATGCCATGGTGATCTCCTAGTCGACAGTGAACCGGGGCCGCTCGTCGCCCGAGTCGCCCCGCACGCCCGCGATCCGCAGCAGCGGCGTCCCGAGGTCGAGTGCGCGGGTTCCGGGGTCGATGAGGCGATGCAGAACCAGGCCGTCCAGCGCGGCCACCAGCACGACCGCGGTCGCCTCCGGATCGGGGACGGATTCGTCGGCGCGCAGCCGGGCGGCGATCGCGGCGCGGAATTCGGCGAGTACGGCGGCCAGGCCCGCGCGCAGCCGTTCGTGCCGGGTGGCGGCGAGCAGCATTTCGCTGAACACCCGGGTATCGGTGTCGGTGTCGTCGTAGCCGCCGATCAGCGACAGCAGTGCGGTGATGCCGGCCGCGGTGTCGCCGAGCAGGTCGGTGGGCACGTCGTCGACCAGCCGCCGCATCATCCGCAGCGCCGCGTCGATCAGCAGGTCGTCCACCGATCGGAAGTGATAGTGCACCAGCCCGGCCCGCACCCCGGCCCGTTCGGCGACGAGCCTGGTCGTCACCGCTCCCCAGCCGCGTTCGGCGATCAGTTCCGTCGCGGCGTCCATCAGCCGGGCCCGCGTCTCGCGGCCCTGTTCTTCCGCGGTGACCAACGCACCTCCTTGGTCGTTCGCCTTGGGCGAATGACCAAATTATACCGCGACGGTGGGAACCTCCACAAGAGGCCGTCGACCCGCCGTGCGCCACGCTCGCGGAGTTGGTCCCGGGTCAGGACGGTGTGATAGGGAATTGTCGTGTCATGCACCCCTTCCGTTCATCCCCTCTACACCGCCGCGCCGCCATGCCCGCGACGGTGACGGAGGCGGCCGTCGATCGCGCGCGAGCGCTCGGCTACCGCCGGGACCTGGACGGATTGCGCGGACTGGCCATCGCGCTGGTGGTGGTGTTCCACATCTGGTTCGGCCGGGTGTCGGGCGGGGTGGACATCTTCCTGGTGCTGTCGGGCTATTTCTTCACCGGTTCGCTGCTGCGCCGGGCCGAGTCGAGCGGTGAGGTCGGCATCGGCCTCACTCTGCGGCGCACCGCCCGCCGGCTGTTGCCCGCGCTCGTGGTGGTGCTCGGCGCCGTCGTGGTCGCGACCGTCACGCTGCGGCCGTACACGCAGTGGGGTGATCTGGCCGGCCAGACCCTGGCGTCGCTGCTCTACTACCAGAACTGGCGGCTGGCGACGACCTGGTCGGACTATCTGGCCGCCGATCCGTCGGTGAGCCCCCTGCAACACCTGTGGTCGATGTCAGTACAGGGGCAGTACTACCTCGCGGCCCTGCTCGTGGTGGCCGCCACGGTATGGGTGTGCCGGAGACTCGGGCGCGAGCACGCGATGCGCCCGGCGCTGGCCGCGGTGATCGTGGTCGCCGCGCTCGCCTCGTTCCTGTACGCCGCGCAGGGTTCGGCGACCCATCAGGGCTGGAACTATTACGACAGCGCCGCGCGGGCGTGGGAACTACTGGTCGGCGCCGGATTGGCACTGGCCGCCGCCTCGCTGCGCGTGCCGCGGGTACTGCGCGCGGTGCTGGCGGCCGCGGGCCTGCTGGTCGTCGCGGTGGGCGGCTGGATCACCGACGGGGCGAATCAGTTCCCGGGCCCGCCGGCGCTGCTGCCGGTCGGTGCGGCCGTGGCGCTGATCCTCGCCGGCGCCGGGGTGGCCGCCGAGGAACAGCCACGGCTCACCCGAATGCTCGCCTCGCCTCCCCTGGTCCGGCTCGGCGACCTGGCCTACTCGTTGTATCTGTGGCATTGGCCGTTGCTGATCTTCCTGCTCGCCGAACGCGGCGGCTCTCGCGCCGGGGTGGCCGGCGGTGCGGCGGTGATCGCGGTGTCCCTGGGGCTGGCCTACCTCACCCATCGCTATATCGAGCAGCCGCTGCGCCTGCGCCCCCGGCAGGAGACCACCGCGCCGGCGTTCGGCCCCCGGTATCGCCGCACCGCCGGAGTCGCGCTGTCGGTGACGGCGGCGGTGGTCGCCTCCGCGGCGGTCACCTGGAGCGCGGTCGTGCAGACTCATCCGCCGCGGGCGGTGGGCGCCCTCGACCCGGTGCAGTATCCCGGCGCCGAGGCACTGGTCGGCGGCGCGTCGGTACCGCAGGCGCGCATGCGGCCGACACTGTACGAGGCGCCGGCGGAACTGCCCCGCCCGACCGTCGACGGATGCATCGCCGACTGGGATCACCGCGAGGTCGTCAGCTGCACCTACGGGCCGGCCGATGCCCAGCACACGCTGGCGGTGGTCGGCAACTCCCACGCCGAGCACTGGATGCCGGCGCTGCAGCAGCTGGCCGAGCAGCACCATTTCAAGATCCTGGTGCATCTGAAGATGGGCTGTCCGCTCACTCTCGATCAGAACGCCATGTACAAGGGCGAACCGAATCCGGACTGCCGCGACTGGTCCCACGAGGTGATCGACCTGCTGGGCAACGAGCGGCCCGAGTGGGTCTTCACCACCGGCACCCGGCCGGTCGACGCGGGCGGCGACGAAACCCCGCCCGACTACCAGGACGTCTGGAAGACGTTGTCCGACAAGGGAATCCGGGTGATCGCGATCCGCGACACCCCGTGGCTGCGCCGCGAGGGTGTGCGCTATCGCGCCATCGACTGCCTGGCCCGCCACGGCGATCGGATCAGCTGCGGAATGCACCGCGCCGATGCACTCTCACCGGTCAACCCGGCCCTCGACGCGGCCGCCGCCTTCCCGAACGTCTTCCCCATCGACCTCACCGACGCCGTCTGCGAACGAGACGTCTGCCCGGTGGAAATCGGCAATATCCTCGTCTACCACGACGAGCACCACTTCACCGCGAGCTTCGCGCGGTCGCTGGCCCCCGAACTCGGCCGGCAGCTCAGCCCCCTGCTGGGTTGGTGGTGAACAGCGAGGCCAGCGGTGGACGCTCGGCCGACGACACCGGACTCGTCACCCGCCGCCACCCCGCCGCCTCGGGCCGGAACTGAGTCAGCCCCACCCCCGAATCGGGAATGTCGAGGCGCGCGAGCAGGGTCGCGATGATCTGACGGCTCATCACGGCCAGCTCGTGGGTCGGCCGATTGCGATGAATCCGGATCCCCAGATCGACCTCGTCGATCGCCGCGCGGCCGTAGCGGTGCAGGGTGTCGAGCAGGATGCCGATCTCGACGCCGTAACCGGGCGCGAACGGAACCGCGGTGAGCAGTGCGCGGGTGGCGGCGTATTCACCGCCGAGCGGCTGCCGCACATCGCCCACCTCGGGAGCGAGTGCGGTCAGCAACGGCCGGGCCACCAGCTGGGTCACCCGCCCGCCGCCGTCGGTGTCGCCGTGCGGATCGTCGCCGAGCGGTCGGCGATAGAACCCTTTCACCAGCTGAATGCCCGGATCCCGCAGCAACGGCGCCACCAGCGCGGGCACGAAGCCCGGGTCGGGATCGTGCAGGTCGGAATCGATGAATACGACGATATCGCCGGTCGTCACCGCCAGTGACCGCCACAGCACCTCCCCCTTGCCGGCCCGCACCGGCACTCCCGGCAGTGCCTCCTCGCGGGTGTACACCGCACTCGCACCCGCGGCGCGGGCGCGGGCGATGGTGTCGTCGGTCGAGCCGGAGTCCACGACGACCAGTTCGTCGACGAGTCCGCCGATCAGATCCCGAATCGAACCGATCACTCCCGCGATGGTGGCGCGCTCGTTCAGGGCCGGGATCACGACCGACACGGTCCGGTCGCCTTTGGCCCGGATCAGGTCGTTCACGCCGACATCGTGTGCGGAAGAAGCGGTTCCGCCGGCGGGTGCGGCATAGGTCATCGATATCTCCTCAGATACCCGGGTCCAGAATGTCGGTCGTCAGCTCCGGCCACAGCCGCGCCCAGGTGTCGCGCGGCTCGGCGCACCGCCAGATGGTCACGTGGGCGTCGATACCGGGGAACCCGCGCGGATCGTCGAGGCGCACAAGGGGCTCGACGGTGGAAAATGTTCGGCGCAAACGCATTTCGGCGGTGTCGGTATCGACATAGATGATCGTGGTGGTGCCGGGTGGCGGGCGGCCGAACTCCGCGAAACCGCGATCGGGACTGTAGACCGGCGGCAGTCCGGGCGGCCCGAAACGATCCAGCGCCGCTGCCTGCCAATAGGTGCGGGTCAGTATCGCGGTCCGGGCGTGATCCGGACCGGCTCGTTCGACGGCCAGCGCCGCGCCGGCGACGAGGGTGTCCCAGCCCGTAGTCCCGGAAACCCGCATGCGCGTGGACAATTCGGCGCGCGTGGTCACCGGTCGCGGTGGGCTGCCGGACGGCAGCAGCAGCACCACCGCGAGCGCGATGACGATCGACACCGTCGCGGCGGTGAACGCGGTGGCTCGCGGCCATCGCACCGGAAACCGCTCGGCCAGCACGCAGGCGCCCGCCGCGAACAGCACCGGCAGCAGTCCGGCGACGTAGTAGGGGCGCCCGCCGCTGACGGCCACGAACAGCACCACGACGCAGGTGGCAACCGCCAGGAAGCGGTGGTCACGCAACCGGCGACTCGCGAAACCGTAAGCGGCACAGCCGATCAGCACCACACCCAGCACTCCGGCCATGGTCACCAGCTGCACCGGCAATCCGGCCGTGCCGCCCGTCGCGGCATGCTGCTCGTCGCGGATCACCGCCCCCATGGCCAGCTGCGGCCAGCCGTGGCGCTCTTGCCACAGCAGCGCGGGCGCCGCCGACACGGCCGCGATGGCGGCGGCGGCCCACAGTGCGGGCCGGCGCATGAGCTCACGCGGTCCGCAGCAGGCGATGCCGAGGACGAGGGCGGCCACGACGACGGGCAACAGCAGTTTCACCTGTAGATCGATCGCCGCGACCACTCCCGCGATCAGCAGCAGCCGGTCCGCTCGGGTCCGCACCCAGCGCGCCGACAGCCAGGTGAGAACGGCGACGGCCGTACTGTCGAGGGCGAACGTCGACAGCGACGCGGTCTGAGTGACCACATACGGGCAGCAGGCGTATCCGATCGCGGCGAGAATCCGCGCGGCGCGGCCGCCGCCGAACTCCCGCGCCAGCGCCGCGGTGACGACGATCGCCGCCACTCCGGCCAGAATGGCCGGCAGTCGCAGCACGGTCGGGGAATCGGGCGCGACAGCGTGCGCGGCACGCGCGAGCAGCGGAACGAGCGGTCCCTGATCGACGTATCCGGCGGCCGGATGATATCCGGCGGCGACGAAGTACAACTCGTCGCCGAACCAGTCGTACCGCGCGGCCCGGGCCACGAGGATCGCTGCGGTGAGCACCGCGACCACACCGACCCATATCGCCGCTCTGTACCGTGAGACCGTTTCCGGCACAAGGTCTTTCAGCACGCACCTCGCCGGTCGACGGCCCGGTGCGATGCGAGGTGTCACAGTAATGCGGCATCGACCCGTTCGGTGCCGGTCAGAGCGATATCGCGGCACAGTTTCGTCAGGGTCGAAAGGTAGTGCGCCACGGCCTCGTGCGCACGCGGGGTATCCGGGAACACCATGCTCAGCTGGGTGACGTCGGGGAAGCGGTTGATCCACAGGTAGACCTCGCTGGAACTGGCCCGGTTGCCGTACAGTCCGCCGTTGATGCGGTCGAACATCTCCGCGCCAGCCATCCGCCGCACATCCACGTAGGAGACCATCGGCGCGGAGAAGCCGAGCCGGGTGCGGATGCGCGGATCGTCGGCGGCCAGCTCCAGCACCCGGTGCACGCACACCTGTGCCAGCTCCTTCGCCGCATCGGCCTGAGCCTGGGCGCGGCCCACCAGCGAGGTGAACGTCTCGTCCGGCCGCACCGCCACCGCGACCGGCACCAGACTGGTGTACCAGCCGATCGCCCCCTGCTCCCCCGGAGTCGAGCGAGTGTTGACCGGCGTGAACACGAAATATTTGTCCCTGCCGGTCAATTCGTATTCGGTGAGCGCGATCGCGGCGAACACGCCACCGAGGAATTTCCCGCCGAAGTCCTGGCACACCTGCTCGAACCGCAGCGCCTCCGCCTCATCGAACAGCGGCACGGTGATCTGCGCGCCGCGGGTGAATCCGCTCGCGCCCGGCGCCACGCCGAGGTCCATCGGGAACGACGGCACCACGCCGCCGTGGCGGATCAGCAACTCCAGCCAGCGCTGCACCGGCGCGGATTCGGTGGTGAGCTCGGCGTTGTAGTTGAGTTCCCGCGCACAGTAGGCGAGGTGCCCGTCGACCGGTGCGATGGGCACCTGTCCGCCGGACAGTTCGTTGCCGTAAAGCAGCAGCAGATCCACGCACGACAGCGCCTGCCCCACACCGTCGGTGTGCAGGTGGTCCACGGCCGCGTAGACGGTGAACGAGTCGCCCCGATCGATCACACCGAAACCGAAACAGTCCCAATCGAATACGTCGCGAGCGTGGCGCTGCACATGGTCGCGGACGGCGTCGCTGTCGGTGATCTCGCCGTAGTCGCGCGGCTCGAAGTCGATATCGGCCGGGTCGGCGACGTGGCGCGCGATCCGCTCACCGGGCTCGCAGGAGAACCAGCTCCAGAACGTGTCGTGGCGCCGGGCGAACGCGGTGATCGTGCGGGTCATGGCGTCGCGGTCCAGCGGGCTGGGAAAGTCGAACGCGATCATGCACAGCCGGGACGCGCGAGATCCGCTGTCGCGCTGCCGATATGCCGCGCGCAGATATTCGCGCTGCTGGTACGACGGGCCGACCGGGTGCTCCGGGGCGGCCAGGACCGCCGCACGCGACTGCGACGTGGGTGCCCAGGCGATCAGTCTGCCGGGCTGCGGATGCCAATCGTCGAAGAAACCGAAACCGACCATGGAAACCCTCGTTTCGTCCAGATGTGACGACGCGCCGGCGCCGGCCGCGCCGCCGAATCACGCGGACCGAGTCAACGGCACCCGCGCCGATCCGCCAACCGTCGCCGTGGAAGTTTGTGACCTTCCCCAGATCCGGTCGAGTCCGATAGGCCGTCGGTCCCAACAGTCGGCGCGACACCTTGCGACCGCGACCTTCGCGGGCCTACCTTGACCGCCGTCCAGTCCCGCCGAAACGAGAGAGGTAGGCGGATGATTCGCCGCTCACTGCCCACCGCCCTGCTGGCGTCGGTGCTGACCGCGGCGCTGTGCGCGGCACCCGCGGCGGCCGACGATCCACCACCCGCCCCGGTGAGCATCGCCGCGCTCACCGCCGCCGCCGAGCCCGCCGCCGACGGCGCCCACCTGCTCGGGGTCGAGCAGGAAGCCGACGGCATGCTGAATCTGCGGGTGCACTCCGCGGCGATGAACCGCGAGATCGAGGTGAAAGTCCTTCGGGCGCCGGACGGTTCGGCGCCGGCGCCGGTGTTGTATCTGCTCAACGGTGCCAGCGGCGGTTCGGAGGCCAGCAGCTGGCCCGAGCAGACCGATATCGTCGATTTCTTCCGCGGCAAACAGGTCACGGTCGTGACCCCGATGGGCGGCAACGGCAGCTATTTCGCCGATTGGCGCTCCGACGATCCCGTACTCGGCCGGCAGAAGTGGTCGAGTTTCCTCACCGCGGAGCTGCCGCCGATCATCGATTCGGCCTTCCACGGCTCCGGAGCGAATGCGGTGGCCGGTATCTCCATGGCCGGCACCTCGGTATTCCAGCTGGCCCTGGCCGCGCCGCAGTTGTATAGGGCGGTCGGGTCCTACAGCGGCTGCGCGCGCACCAGTGATCCGCTGGGCCAGGCGTTCGTCGACGGTGTGGTGCTGCGCTGGCGCGGTGATCCGCTGAATCTGTGGGGTGCGCCGGACGATCCGCTGTGGGCGGCCCACGATCCGTACGTGAACGCGGATCGGCTGCGCGGGCTGGCGATCTACGTCTCGACCGGCAACGGAATTCCCGGCCCCTTGGACAATCCGGACGGGCCCGGAATTCACGGCAATACCCGCAAACTCATCGAGCAGCTCGTCTACGGCGGGGTGCTCGAGGCCGCCACCCACAACTGCGCGATCGCGCTGCGGGACCGGCTGACGCAGTTGAACATTCCCGCGACATTCGACCTGCGCGCGAACGGCACCCACTCCTGGGGGTACTGGCAGGACGATCTGCACCGCTCCTGGCCCCTGTTCGAGCAGGCTCTGAACCGCTAGCCCGCCGCCGCGATTCTCCGTGCGGCGGAGACTGTTTCGCGCACGTACTCGGCGCGCTCGGCAGCACCGACGGCGGCACTGAGCGGGCCGATCTGGACTTCCATCGCCACCCGGTCGCCGTCGAGGACCGGGACCGTGAGATAGCTGATCGGCAGTGCGCGATCGCTGTCGAGATCAGCCCGGCTGTGCGCCGCGCCGCCGATCGTGGCCAGCAGTGCCAACACCCGCTCACGCAACGCCTTGTCCGCGGGACGGTCGGACAGATGGTCGACCACCTCGGCCAGCACCCGCAGCGTCGGCAGGCTGGCCGCGTCCAGGCCCCACGCGCAATATCCCAGTGCGCGAACGGTTTCCAGCACCTGCTCGAATTCGGCCCGGCGCTCGGGTGGCGCCTGCTGCAACCACGCGCGTTGCGCGGGCAGGCCGGCGTGGGCCAGTACGGCCGCGCCGGCCGGGGGGCGCAAGGGAATTCGGGTGCCTGCCTCGATGCCGGCCGGGATCAGACCGGGCCCGCCCGCCACGGCGACGAAGATGACCTCACTGCCCGCGATGGACGTAAGGGCGGCACCGCAGCCCACGCGTTCGGCCAGCCGGCGCAGCTCCGCCTCGAGGCGGTCGTGATCACGCAGGCGATCCCGCAGCCGCCCGCCCAGCACCAGCAACGCCGGACCGGGCTCGTAGCCGAGATCGGGAAGCCGCCGGACCCAACCGGTTTCTTCCAGGGTGCCCAGGATCGCTCCCATCGTGGAACGGCTCAATCCCAGCGTATCGGCGATTTCGGCCGAGGTCAGCGCGCCGTCGTGCGCGGCGAGCAGTTCCACCACCGACACCACCCGCCGAGTCGGGGGCGAGCTTTCGGCCCGTCCGGTGTTGCCAGTCGGCACGAGGTCTCCTAACCTGTCGCGATACGAATAATTGAATCATTCGATACGAATAATCATATCGAGGAGTGCTTGTGCGACGTAAGGGCTTTACCGGGGGCGCGGTCACCTCGATCGCGGCCGCCGCGGCGGCGATACTGACCATCGGCGCGGGTACCGCGAACGCCGCGTTCGGCCCACCCCCTCCGGTCGATCCGTATCTCGGGCCGGTCGGCACCGCCACCATGCACGGCGATGCGGAATCCTCCGACAGCACTCCGCTGCCGGGCGTCGGTACCGGCGCGGTGAACGCACAGTTCCGCGAACTGGCCGCCGCGTGCCCGACCATTCTGCAGGGCGCCGACGGCATGCCACAGGCGTTGTGCACCACCGTCACCGACCGTTCGCCCAAGATATTCCTGCTCGACCCGAACAACGGTCAGCCGCTCACCTCGCTGTCACTGCCCAAGGGCGGACTGCTCGGCGGGGTCTATGCCTATCTGGACAACGCCGACCACATGGTGATGGTCGACGGTGACGACAATCTGGTACGGGTCGCGCATACGAAGGAGGGCAACGGCTGGAAGCTGGCCATCGCCTCCTCGACGCCCCTCGGCGCCGCCGTGACCGGCCACTGCGGCGGGAACGGCTGCGACAGCGTCGCCTCGCTGATGCCCGATCGCGACGGCCGGGTGTGGTTCGCCACCGCCAACGGCTCGGTGGGCGCGGTCGACCCGAAAACCGGCTCCGCGCAATCGATCACGCTGCCCGGCGAGCACGTCGACAACAGCATCTCGACCGCCCCGGAGGGCACCGCGGTCACCACCGATCACGCCACCTATCTGTTCATCGCGGATGCCGCGGGCACTCCGCACCAGGTGTGGCGGCAGCCCTACGATCGCGGCCCGGCGCGCAAACCCGGGCAGCTCAGCTGGGGCAGCGGGGCCAGTCCGACCTTCTTCGGCCCGCGTGACGGCACCGATTATCTGGCGATCACCGACAATGCGGTGCCGCAGGAGAATCTGCTCGTCTACGACACCCGCACCGGCCGCCAAGTCTGCTCGGTGCCCGCGGTGGACGGCACCGAGAACTCGCCGATCGGCTCGGGTAACAGCGTCTTCGTGGCGAGCACCTACGGCTATCCCTATCCGGCGCTGCCCGACAACGCCGGTCCGAGCGAGCCGGACAAAGCCGATTTCACCGGCGGCATGGTCCGCATCGACGTGAATGCCGACGGTAACGGCTGCACCCGGAAATGGAGCAGCGATGTGAAATCCGCCGCCGTCCCCCGGCTTTCACTGGCGGACGGCAAGATCTACACCGTCGCCCGCAAGAATCGGATCGCCGGCATCGATACCGGCAGCGCCGGAGCGGTGATCGACACCTATCACCTCGTCGTGATCGACGCGGAAACCGGCACGGAGAATTCCAGCCGGTTGATCGGCACCAGCACCGTGCACGACACCCTGCAGATGGTCGGCACGATCGCGCCGGGTCGCGTGCAATACCAGGGCACCACGACCGGACTGTTCCGGATCACACCGAGCTGAACGGGAATTCGACCGCGCAGGGGCGAGACCGCTACCGGTCTCGCCCCTGCGTTCTTTCGGATCGCTCGAAGATTGCTACTGTGGTTGTCCGGTACGCGCGATCGTCTACTAAATGCGTACGTACATAGTCGAATAGTCGCAGCGATGTCCGGAATCCGCTCGGCCCATTGGCTTCTCACGTTAAATGCTTATTACGCAGCTGTATCCGCTTGGTTAGCAACATTTCTCAACCGTAAACGTTTCTGCGTCGCACCTTTACGCCGGGTTGGCACTCGTTAATCTCAAGTTCGCGCGATCCGGATAATCCGGATTTCGCACCGGCAGCGGATAATTCGGCAATTCTCCCCCTGGAATTCCCGATCGCTCGCCGCCTTATCCGATCGACCACGATGAGGATCCGATGAACAAGACCACCCGTTTGGTCTCCGGCGCGACCATAGCTCTGATGGTGACCGGTGCCGTAGCCACCACCGCCACCACTGCCAACGCCGCCACCGGCACGCCCGCGGCCCCCGCCGCCGGCGCACCGATCGCCGCCGACCCGTTCACACTGACCACCGACATCCTTCCGGGCGTGCGCTACACCAGCAACACGCAGGACGGCTCGGTCAGCATTCAAACCGGACTGGGCTCGCTCACCACGGTGGGCACCCAGTTCCAGGTCAAGGACGGCAACGGCGCCCTGGTCGCCGGTACCGCCCTGGCCACCTCGCCCAAGGCCGAACAGGCCGCCACCGCACCCGCCTCGCTGCCCGAGACCCAGCAGGCGGCCGCCGAGCAGGCGGCGCCCCAGTCGGCCGCCGTCGAACAACCGGTCACCTCCGCCCAGCCGATCTACACCCAGGACGAGTTCAACTCCGCCCTGAGCGTGGCCGCCACCCAGTTCGGGCTGGCGACCGGTATCGGCAGCCTCGCCGGCGGCGCGGTGGGCGGCATCACCGGCTGCGTGCTCGGCGCGACGATCGGCTTCGCCCTGGTGCCGGAGTTCTTCCTCGGCAGCGGCGCGGCGGGCTGCCTGGTCGGCGCCGGACTCGGTGCCACCGTGGGTCCGCTGATCGGCGCCGCCATCCTCGGCGTGCCGGTCGGTATCGCCAGCGCGGTGCAGATGTACAACACCCTCAACGCACCTGCTCCGGCCGCCTCCTGAGTCGGCTCTCCCACCCTGTGGCCCCGTCGTTCCGGCGGGGCCACAGCCGTTCCCGGGGGCCGGGAATGGGTACTATCCCGGTACGTAGTCGATGGTGGAGAGGTGCGATGGCACATCGTTTCGGGGATCTGGAGGCGGTGGTGATGGATCGCATCTGGTCCGCTCCCGACACCATCACCGTGCGGACCGTGTTCGAGGACCTGCTGCGCAGCCGGGAAATCGCCTACACCACGGTCATGACCACCATGGACAATCTGCACCGCAAGGGCTGGCTGGAACGCGAACGCGACGGCAAGGCCTATCGCTATCGAGCGCGCCTGAGCCGCGAACAATACAGCGCCCAGCTGATGCGCGAGGCGCTCGGCGGCGGCCGCTCCGATCTGGTGCTCGCCCATTTCGTCGAGCAGATCTCCGACGACGACACCGCCGCGCTGCGCAAGGTGCTGCGCCGCGCGAAAACCCGCAATGCCCACACCGAGCAGCCGGGTACCGAGGTCGCCGAGTGACCCTCGCGCTGTGCCTGCTGGGTTATTCGGCACTGGTCTGCGTTCTCGGCCCGCCGATCCTGACCCGGCTCACCGCGCACGGCAGCGTCCCCGCGCTCGGCGTGCTGGCCTGGCTCACCGCGATCGCCGCCGTCCTCGGCGCCTGGGCGGCCGCCGCGGTGGCCCTGACCGTGCAGGTCGCCCACACCTGGGATCTGCCGATGGCCCACCTGTTCGACGACTGCTGGGTCGCCGTACACGCCACCGCCGACGGCAGCCACGGTCCGATCGCGCAGTTCGCCGCGCTGATTTCGGCCCTCGCGCTGATCGGATTCGTCGTGGTGCGCGGCGTGCGGGTGATCGGTGCGGTGGTGCGCGCGGGACGCAGCAGCGCCCGGCACGCCCGCTCGGCCTCGCTCGTCGGGCGGCGACTCGACGACGCCGGCGCGGCCGCGGCCGTGGTCATCGATGCGCCGCAGCGGGCGGCCTACTGTGTCGCGGGGCGACCCGGGACCGTGGTGGTGACCAGCGCCGCGGTGGCCGCGCTGGATCGGCCGCAGCTGGCGGCGGTACTCGCCCACGAGGACGCGCATCTGGCCGGGCGGCACCATCTGATCCGGGCGTCGACCCGCGCGCTGACCACCACCCTGCCGCGCATTCCTTTGTTCGCCGCCGCCGACGACCGCATCGCCCAGCTGCTGGAAATGTGCGCCGACGACCGCGCGGCCGGTCGCCACAGCCGCAGCGCCGTCCTCACCGCACTGCTCACGCTGTCCGGAGCCACCGGGGACGCCGAGATCGGCTCGCTGCTCCCGGATTCGGCGCTGGGCACGAGCACACTCGCCGTCGCCGACCGGGTGCATCGGCTGGTGCGCTCCGAGTCGCGCACGACGCGCGCCGGCCGCGGAATTCCACTCGCGCTGTTCGCAACAGCGGTCGCCGCGGTGCCGGCCTCCGGATATCTGCTGGTGCATTTCGGGATGGCGGGCTGTCTGCCCTTCGTCCACTGACACGACGCGAGGACCGGCCCATTCGAAACCGGTCCCCGCGCAGGGTCGTTCAGTTGTAGACGGCGCCGAACGACGGGACGGAGATGGTGCCCAGCTGGTACTGGAAACCGTCGGGGTTGGCATCGGAAACCGGAACCGGCCACCGGTGCCACAGCGTCCCGTACACCGCGGCCACCACCATCCCCGCCCCCGGATCGAAGACAGGGGTGCGGATGGTGGTGTCCACCGGCACGTCGTTATGTTCGATCAGCGTTTGGGTGCCGCTGCGCCCGTTCGACAGGTTGTACCAGACGACCCGCAGATTCGCCCCGCCCTGATTCGGGGCGATGGTGCCCGGCCCGCCGAAGAAGCCGAGGCGGAAGCCGTCGTAGTTCAACGCGATTCCCGACCCGTAGACGCCGGGGCCGGTGCCGCGCCCGATGTCGGATTGGGCGGGAATCTGGAACGGCTGGGCGGGCAGCGCCGCCTGCTCGACGGTCGGTCCCGCGGCGAGCAGCCGATCGATCGCCTGTTCGGCCGCCGGATTCCCGGCCGCCGCCGCGCGCAGATGGGCGGTCGCCGCGGACCAGTCCACGGCAGCCGGTTCCGCCGCGACGGGACCGGCGAACACCGCGGCCGCCGCCGCTGCTGCCGCCGCTGCGGCGGTGAGACGATGGGTGACACTCAGTCGACGCATAACCAGTTCTCCTCGAGTATTCCGGTACAGCTTGCTGAGAAATTGCGATATATCCTGTCACCGTAGCTTTTTCATCCCCGAGTGCGCGGGTGCGGCGCGCTGCAATCGGGCGGCGAGTTCGCGGACGTGGTCGGCGACCTCGGGCGGGGAGTCGACGCGGAAGTCGCAACCGAGTCGCAGCAGCCGGAAGACCAGCCACTGCATGGTGTCGGCCTCGGTGTGCAGCCGGCAGGTGTGGTCGTCGACTTCCTCGACCTCGCCGAGCGCAGCCGCGGACGCACGGATATCGTCCGCCGGGGCGAACACGGTGACCTCCGCGCGGTACACCGGTGTGAGCGAATACAACGAATCGCGGACGTAGGTGGCCGCATCCTCGGCGGGCAATTGCCGTGCCTCGGTGCGCAAGCCGATCGGCTGCGGATTCTCGATCCGGTCGATCCGGAAGATCCGCCAATCGTCGCGCTCGCGATCGAAGGCGACCAGATACCAGCGCTGTCCCGCAGCCACCAAACGATGCGGGTCGACCAGTCGCCGGGTCCGCGCACCGGCGCTCGAGCGGTAGCCGAACCGCAGTTGCTCCCGCCCGCCGATCGCGGCCGCCAGCACCGTCAGTATCCCGGTGTCGACCGGCGAATCCGATGCTGGGGCAAGGGTTTCGGTTGCGGCGCTCACCGAGCGGACCCGGCTCCGCAGCCGGGTCGGCAGCACCTGCTCGAGTTTGGCGAGCGCACGCACCGCCGCCTCGTCCGCACCGGGCAGCGCATGCGCGGCGACGGTCCGCAGCCCGATCGCGGTCGATACCGCCTCGTGGTCGTCGAGCAGCAGCGGCGGCATCGCCGTCCCCGCGGCCAGCCGATATCCGCCGTATACCCCCATCGTCGCCTGAACCGGATAGTCGAGTTCGCGCAGCCGATCGATATCGCGGCGCACGGTCCGGGGACTGACACCCAGCCGCTGCGCCAACTCGCTGCCCGACCACTCGCGCGGTGTCTGCAGCAGCGACAGCAGGGTGAGCAGGCGCTGCGTCGTATCGGTCACCACGTCATTCTGACTCGGAACTAGGACAGTTTCCGACCGTTATGCGCGACGCTCGCCGAGCGCGTGATCCGCCACGTCGCCGGTTCAGCGCTGGGGACAGCGACCGGTCTGCGGCAGAATGCCTGTGCCGCAACCTGATCGGCAGGTCGCGGCACAGTGGAGGCGGGAATGACCGAGGAAATCGTGGGCCGGCATGCCGAGGTCGAGGTGGACGGTTCACCGATGACGGTATATCTGGCGCGGCCGGTGCGCGGCGGCCGGTTACCCGTGGTGCTGGTCGGCGCCGAATTGTGGGGTCTGACAGCCGAAGTGCGGGCGGTGGCCGACCGGGTGGCCGCGCTGGGATATGTGGCGGTGGTCGCGAATCTGTATCACCGATGCGGACCCGAGACCGCCACCGGCCTCACCGAATCCGACGAGAACCGGGCGCGGGCCTTCGAGCTGCTCGGCACGCTCACCCGCGACGGCGTGGAGGCCGATCTGCGTGCGGCCGTGGCCTTCGCCCGCGAACAGGGCGACGGCAGCGACACCACCGGCGCTCTCGGATTCAGCCTCGGCGGGCACATCACCTACTTCGCCGCGACCCGGCTGGATCTGGCCGCCGCGGCGATCTTCTACCCCGGCTGGCTGCCGGTGGCCGGTACCGCGCTGAGCATCCCGGATCCGCTGCTGTCCTACACCTCGTCGATCACCGAACGCGGCACCCGCCTGCTGATCCTGCTGGCCGAACGTGACCACGTGATCGACGCCGAGCAGCGCACGGCCATCGACGCCGCGCTCTCGCAGGCGGGTGCGGAGTACGAACTGGTCGTCTACCCCGGTGCACAGCACGCCTACTTCTTCCCGGGGCGGCCGGTGCACGACGCGGCGGCCGCGGCCGATTCCTGGCAGCGCGTGACCGAGCTGTTCGCCGCGAAATTGGGTTCGGTGACCGATGAATTTCCGGCGCGCGCCTCGTCCTAGGAGCATGCAGACACAGATCCTCAGTACCCCCGAGGCCGATCTCACCTACGACGTCCGCGGTCCGCTGCCCACCGCCGACGGGCGCGCGCCGCTGCTCATGGCCGGCCAGCCGATGACGGCCGACGGTTTCGCGACCCTGGCCACCTACTTCCCCGACCGCACCGTGATCACCTACGACCCGCGCGGGCTGGGGCGCAGCGTGCGCAAGGACGGGCGGGTCGACCATTCGCCCGTCGTGCAGGCCGAGGATCTGCACGCCCTCATCGAGCAGGTCGGCGGTCCGGTGGAGATCTTCGCCAGCAGCGGCGGGGCCGTGACCGCACTGGCCCTGGTGGCCGCGCACCCCGGCGACGTGACCACCCTCGTCGCGCACGAGCCGCCGATCCTGCCGGTGCTGCCCGATGCGGAAGCGGCCCGCCGGGCACAGATCGCCGTACGAGATGTGTACGAGGCCAAGGGATTCGGCGCGGCGATGGCCGCCTTCATCGCGATGGCATCGTGGCAGGGCGAATTCACCGACGAATTCTTCGCCCTGCCCACCCCCGACCCGGCGCAGTTCGGCATGCCCACCGAAGACGACGGTTCCCGCGACGATCCCCTGGTCTCGGATCGCTCCTGGGCGGTCAGCGGCTACGTCCCCGACGCCGCGGCACTGACAGCGGCCCCCACCCACATCCTCATCGCGGTCGGCGAGGAGTCGGCAGGCGTACTGACCGCCCGCACCGCAGCGGCCACAGCCGCCCTCCTCGGACAAGAGCCCACCGTTTTCCCCAGCCACCACAGCGGTTTCGTCGGCGGCGACGCCAGCTATGCGGGTCAGCCGGAGGCTTTCGCGAAGCGGTTGCGAGAGGTACTCGACGCCCACCGCTGATTCGAAAACCGTTCACGGCGAGCGCTTTTACGATCACGCGATCTCGCCGTGGCGGTCTCGTCGCCACCGCCCGCGCTCAGTTACTCCGCGCTCGCACACGGTCAGCAATCGAGCTGAACGACCGCTCCTGCCGATGAGGGCGAACACTCGGCGGTGCTCGATCGGCGGCGTGCGGCGTGTGGTCGGTCCTATCTTCGGCAGCCGTCGAGCAGCAAGCGGAGGGTGAGGCGGGGGTCGTAGTTCGGGTCGGTCATCTCGGCGCCCGCGCAGATGTCGCCGATGGCGCGCATCAGTTGGTAGGCGGTGAAATCTGTGGTGACCTCGCCCGCGCCGCGGGCGGCGGTGAGGAGGTTCTCGAAGACGGGGACCAGGCGGTCCAGGAACAGGGCGTGCAGGGCGGTGATGCCGTCGGGGTCGCTGCGCATCGCGGCGGCGAGTCCGTGTTTGGTCGCCAGGAAGTCTGCGAAGAGGTCCACCCATCGGCGCAAGGCTGCGAAGGGCGAGGAAGCTGTCGCGAGGAGAGCGGGGCCGGCCTCGGCGCAGGCGTCGATCTGATGACGGTAGACGGCCGCGACAAGGTCTGCGCGTGTGGGGAAGTGCCGGTAGATCGTGCCCATGCCGACCCCGGCCTCGGCGGCGATACGGCGCACGGGAGCGTCTACTCCGTCGGTGCGGAAGACCGCGGCTGCGGCGTCGAGCAGCGCTTTCGCATTGCGTTGGGCATCCGCACGTTTCGCGGTCGTCGGTGACGGCTCACTCACCCGTTGCTCCTTCCTCCGGCAGTACTTGCTAATCGGAACATCGCTCCGTATATTCGGAACAACGCTCCGATTAGGAGTTTATCGTCCTCGAAGGGAATTTCCCATGTCCGCACCAACCACCCCGATCGTCAGCATCGCGCCCGTCACGCTGGCCGCGCCCGAGCGCGGCGTCGACCTGCAGGTCCGCGTGTCCGCGCCTGTCCGCGGATCCGGCCTGCCGATCGTCGTCCTCGCCCACGGCTTCGGCCAGTCCATGTCCTCCTACGACCCGCTCGTCGACCACTGGGCCGCCAATGGATTCGTCGTTGTGCAGCCGACGTTCCTGGATGCGCGGACGCTCGGCGTTACTGCCGACGATCCGCGGTACCCGGATATCTGGCGCATCCGCGTCACCGACGTCGTACGGGTACTCGACGACCTCGATCAGGTCTGCGCCGCGGTTCCCGGCCTCGGTGAGCGCATCGATCGTGAGCGGATCGCCGTCGCGGGGCACTCCTGGGGCGGGCAGACCGTGAGCATGTTGCTCGGTGCTCGCGTCCTCGGCGCGGACGGTCGGCCCGGTCCCGATATGACCGACCCCCGCGTGAAAGCCGGTGTGCTGCTTGCGACTGCCGGCCTGGGCGGGGACGATCTGACCCCGTTCGCCGTGGCGAACTTTTCCTTCATGAACCCGGACTTCGACGGTCTGGCCACACCGGTGCTGGTGGTCGCGGGTGATCACGATCAATCCCAGCTCTCGACCCGCGGACCCGACTGGTTCACCGATGTGTACACCCACAGCCCCGGCGCACAGAGCCTGCTCACCGTGTTCGGAGGCGAACACTCGCTCGGCGGAATTCACGCCTACAACGCCGCGGACACCACCGACGAAAGCTCCGAACGCGTCGCCCTGATCCGCGAGGCCGCCTGGGCCTATCTGCGCAGCACCCTCGGAATCGACACTGCCGCATGGGAAAAGGTGCAGGCCGAGCTGGCTGGAACCGCCGACCCGATCGGACGGATCGACCACAAGTGACGCCTGTCGCGCTGATCCCGCCCGCCGTCGCCGACGCCGAGGTGGACAACCGCGTCGGCAGCGAGACGTCCGGCCATGAGCAGGGACATTCTCCCCTGGGTGAACTCTCGATATCCGAGTTGCGGGAACGCACGGGGCCGGCGTCCTCGGCGCTGGGTCGCAGCGTTCGCCGGTCCGGCCGATAGCATCTAATCAAATTGGCGTGCAATGACATCGGCTGGGTTGCGGCAGCTCGATGTGCACGTCGAGCAGATCCAGCAGGGCCAGGGGCTCCAACCTCGATCGGCTCCCGAACGACCGGAACGCGGCAATATCGGATGTACTGAACAGCTGGTGAGAACGATCGGTCGAATATCTCCTCCCAAGGTCTCAGGGCGAGGTTACCTTCGGCCCTGGGGCGACTGCGGAACTGTGCCGACGATGGATCTATGACCACGGGATCCGGTGTCGGCCCCATGCTTATCGAGTCCGCGGTGCCGGCCTTCGACGCCGACCTGATCGAGCATCTGGTGGTGCACGCCGATCCGCGTGCGACCTATCAGGCAGCACGCGGCCTGGATCTACTGAGCGTGCGTACGCCGCTGACGACGGTCTCGATGTGGGTTCGCGGGCTGCCCGCGCGCTGGAGCGGCCGGGCGGTCCCCCCTCCACAGCGACTGGTGGTGGGTGAGGGGGTCGGGCTGCCGGGCTGGCTGCTGCTCGGCGAGATCCCGGGACGTGAGATCGCGTTCGGTGCGGTCGGCAAATTCTGGCGGCCGGATATCGAATGGCGCGACGTACCACAGGCGGACTTTGCCGGCTTCGCCGAGCCGGGATGGGGGAAGATCGCGGCGAACTTCACCGTCACCGCTTATGGCGAGCATGCCAGCCTGCTCGGCTACGAGGTTCGCACCGTCACCACCGATCCTGTATCGCGGCGGCGATTTCTGCGGTACTGGTGGTTGATCCGCCCGTTCGTGGCGCACATAATGCGGGCCACGTTGCGCACGATCGCTAAGGACGCCGAAACACGGGGGTGAACGGATATCGACCGACAGTCGTTGCGAGCCAGCGGATTCCGATCCCACGCTGACAGTTCACGCCCAGGCCTGATCGACCGAGCCGAGCCGGGCCGGCGGACCGCTCGCTCATCGGCATGGACAGACGGTCCATGGATGCCCAACGGCTCGAGTCGATCTCAGGCCATCGAGAGCGCAGAGGCCGTCCTCTCGACGTTGCGCTTCAGCACGGCCAGCATGCGCGCCTGCATGATCCACACCACCACGGGAAAGGCCCAGTCGTACATCAACCGCTCGAACCATTTGGGGCGGGCGGCTTGGTAGCCGCCGATGACCAGGCGGGTGCGTCGGCCAGGCAGCTCGGTCAGGCGAAAGCCCCAGAACCCCTCCATATAGGCCGAGGGCCGCGGCCGGCTCGGATCGAGCAACTGTCCCCGGAGATCGGCCAGCCAGTAGAGCCAGCCCCAAGAATCGGTTCGGTTCAAGGGTTACCACCGCATAAGAGGGAAGGCCGAGGCACTTCATACGGTCCCCGACGCCGAGGCCCTGCCACTCCGGGTGAACCTCCCGGGCGCTGGGACGGCCCGCGTTGTCGAGGAGGTCCCAGGAATAGAAGCCTCCGCGGTCCCAACCCATCTGAACCAGCCACGGCCATACCTGCTCTGCGGGCGCCTCGATGGTGACGGCCATGGTTGCTCCCCGCTCGCCCTCAGGGACGAAGTCGCCACCAGGAAAGGGGCCGGCAACTTCGTCAGCGGTCGCACCCCACGTCATCAGTCGAGGCGCCAGAAGGCGCCGGTAGGCCACCGTAGCCGCTATTCCCACTGCCGCGGCACCCGCGCTCCCGAGCACACCGGTCATACGACAACCATGCGACACCGTGCAGGCAGGCCACCAGGGCCAAATGTCATAGCGTTCGAGCGGACCCAAGATCTCGGTCGGCGACTCGGCACACGACGCCGACGTGATACGTAGCCCCCGCTTCGAATACCGCGCCTCGATAATCAGATCGGCGCAATCCCCCTCGCCGTCACCCGCCACGCCAAGAGGGCCACTCTGCTGGCAGCCGGCGCCGCCGCGGTCATCTTCACCGACCACGACGATGTCGTCGAGGCGACGCACCGGTACACCGACGACGCCGGCGCCGACATCATCATGGATTCCATCGCGCCCGACACCATCTTGTCGCGAACGAATGTACGAGCAACGCCCGACAGACCTTCTCAGGCGCCGACACCATCGGCGGACGGCCCGAGATATTCCTTGACAAGAATATTCTTTGAAGTGAATACTTAGCTCATGGATCAGATCTTCTCCGCCCTGGGCGACGGTGCGCGATGGCGGATCGTCGAGCTGCTGGCCGAGCGACCTCGCTCGGTCGGGGAATTGGCGGAGGCGACCGGGTTGCGGCAGCCGCAGACGACCAAACATCTGCAGACGCTGGCTCGGGCGGGGGTGGTCACCGTCTTTCCGTTGGGGCAACGACGGGTGTACGCCCTCGAGGCGGGACCGCTGCACGAGCTGGCTCGGCGGCTGCGCGAGGTTGCGGAGACGGCCGAGGCGCATGCCGGCGAGCGGGACGTGGTTGCCCGCTACCGCGCGGCGATCGACGCGGAAACCGCTGCGGCGCACCGTGATCGGTGGGCGGACGGGCGGACGTTCAGCTTCGAGCGCACCCTGGCCGCGCCACGTAGCACCGTGTGGCGGCACTGGGTCGATCCGGATCTGCTGGCGGCCTGGTGGGCGCCGGCGCCCATGCGCATCACCGAATGCGTGCTCGAACCCGCAGCCGGCGGCCGGGCCGTCCTGGACTATCGCGACCCCGAGGGGCAGCGGTATCGCTCGCAGGGGCACGTGCTGGCGGCGGAGAAGAACGAACGCCTCGTCTTCGAACTGTCCGTCCTGGACGACGCGGGCGCGGTGGCTTTCACCGGCCGCTACACCCTCACCCTCACCGAGACGGCCGAAGGCACCCGGCTGCACCTGGCATCGACCATCACCGACACGACCGCCGACGCGGCCGCCTTCATCGCCGGAATCGAAACCGGTTGGGCCGCAGTCCTCGACAACCTCGCCGACGCCGTCGGCGCATCCACGTCCACCGAATAACCAGACGAAACAAAGGAGCCCGCCATGAGCGACACGCATGCCCGCAGAGTGACCGCCAACCTCAGCATCACCCTCGACGGCCGGTACCGCGGCCCCGGCGGCCCCGCCGATATGGGCCCCATCGTTCGCTATGCGACCACCGAGGTCGCGCGCGATCACCTCACCCGGATGCGGGAGAACGCCACAACGGCGGTGCTGGGCCGGCTCAACGCGGAGGGTTTCCTCGGCTTCTGGCCCTCGGTCGCCGCCGACGACACCGCCGACCCGCGCGACCGCGGATATGCGAAGTGGCTGGTCGATACGGAGAAGGTGGTGCTGTCCCGGACGCTGACCGACGCACCCTGGGACCGCACGCGCATCGTGAACGCCCCCGCCGCCGACGTGATCGCCGAGCTGCGCGGCACCGGCACCGGCACCGGCGACATCCTGGTCAACAGCAGCGCGAGCGTCATCAAGGACCTGCTCGCCGCCGATCTGCTCGACCGCCTGTACCTCATCGTCTGCCCCGAGATCGCCGGTGGCGGACCGCGCCTGTTCGACGACGGCCTGCCGGCGACGACATGGTCACTGTCCCACCAGGAAACGGGTGAACTGGGCGAGATGGCCGTCGTCTACGATCGCGTGCGCTGACTCGGGCAGCTCTCACGCACCGAGGGCGTCGGCGAACAGCGGCCACGAGGTGTGCAGGTCCTCCTGCCAGTAGCCCCAGGAGTGGGTGCCGGTCGGCCGGAAATCGAAGGTCGCGGGCACGCCGAGTTGCTGCAGGCGGTCGTGCAACTGGTGAGTGCAGAGATTCGTGACGCCTTCGAGTGCCGCACCGAAAACGAGTTGATAGGCGAGCTGCGTCGCGTCACCGTGTGCGCCCTGGAAAGTGTCGAGCGGTCCCGGGATTCCGGTGCCGGTGGAGACGTAGATCGCGGTGCCGCGCAAGCGATCCGCGTGCACATAGGGGTCGTTGGCCGCCCACGCCGGATCCGTCGGCGGCCCCCACATGTTCACGGTGTTCCCCATCCGATTTCCGACCACGGCGTCGACGATCAACTGCCCCTGCGGGTCGCTGGTGCGCACACATCCGGAGTACGAGCCGACCGCCTTGTACAAACCCGGCGCGGCCAGTGCCAGCTGGAAGACCGACGTCCCCGCCATCGATATTCCGGCGATCGCGTTCACCCCGGTACCGCCGAATCCGGAGTCGATGATCGGCGGCAATTCCTTGGTCAGGAAGGTGCGCCACCGCTGCCGGCCCAGCACCGGATCGTCGGCGCGCCAATCGGTGAAATAGCTGCTGGCACCGCCGAACGGCACCACCACGGTCACCTGCTTGTCGGCGAAGAACTGCGCGATATCGGTCCGGTTGATCCAGTTTCCGTCGGCGCCGCCGTCGATGCCGTTCAACAAGTACACCGTGGGTGCCGGCCGCGAGCGGTCCGGCGCCGGAAGCACTTCCAGCCGGATCGGAATGTTCATCGACGCGGAATGGACGGTGACCGTGAGGGCGCGTGCTGAACCTGGCGTGACCGTCGTCAGGACGGACCCGTCGGCGGAGGGACGGGCGTCCGTCAGGGCTTGGGTGGCCGAAACCGAGGCGGGCACAGGCGAATCGGGTGCGGTGGCGGGCGGTTGGGCGGTGGCCGAACCGCAGGCGAGTCCGGCCGTCATCGACAGCGCCGCGGCCAGCCGCACCGAAATGCGGCCGATGCCCTGCGACACACCAGAATTCCCATGCAACACAGCAGAATTCACGCGCCGCCTTTCCTGGGTCCGAAACCGCGGAACCGCCGGCGCCGACGATAGGCCGCCGCGGTGCTACCCGGCAATCGCCGCGTGCCGGCTTTGGCCCGTATGCCAGCGCGGACGCGCCCGCTCTGGTAATGGCCACAAATTCCGCGCTATCGGGTGCCGGGGCAGCGGCCGGCGTCGTTGACTGTGGTCGGCCGTCGGGGAGTCGGGCCGCGAACACATGTCGAGATCGGAGTGCGAGGATGGTCAGCCGTCCGCCGAGAATGCGCATCGCCCGTGCCGTCGCCGTGCTGTCGGCCGTGATCACCGTGGCGGCGGCGATCACCGCCTCGAACGAGCGCGCGATCGCCGATCCCGCCGAGGCCGGCGCACCCGACGGTTCGCACATCAGCGACATCCACCGGCGCGACGACCGGATCCTCGATATCGGGGTGTACTCGGCGGCCATGCGCAATGTGACTCGCGTGCAACTGATTCGCGCCGCCGACCCGGACCGGCCGGCGCCGACGCTGTATCTGCTCAACGGAGCCAACGGCGGGATCAGCGACGGCAGCTGGGCCGATCGCACCGATATCGCCGCATTCTTCGCCGACAAGCAGGTCAACGTGGTGGTGCCGTTCGGCGGTGCCAGCAGCTATTTCACCGATTGGCGCGCCGA
>NZ_LZML01000039.1:0-645 GCF_001665695.1 Nocardia sp. 852002-51101_SCH5132738
AATGGCAGATAGCCCAGTTCGTCGATCACCAGCAGCGCTGGTCCGGCGTAGAACCGCATGGTGGTGGCCCACCGGCCTTCGATCGCAGCTTTGTGGCAGCGGGCCGCCAAATCGGCGGCGGTGGTGACATAGGTGCGGTAGCCGGCGTGCACCGCAGCCCGGGCTAGACCCAAGGCCGCTCAGTTTGGTGTGCTGCCGGGTTGTCAACCGGGTAGCACGCGCACGCTGATGTGGGTTTGGTAGATGGTCCGGTCGATCACCCCCTTGGCGCGGTGTTTGGAGATTGCCCGTTTGACCACGCGAAGGCTGCTGCGGGGCCGGCGATGTGGGAGCAGGTCAGCGCGCACGGCCCGCCCGATCACACCGACGATATCGACAGTC
Source organism: Nocardia sp. 852002-51101_SCH5132738 (assembly GCF_001665695.1). Lineage (NCBI taxonomy): Bacteria > Bacillati > Actinomycetota > Actinomycetes > Mycobacteriales > Nocardiaceae > Nocardia > Nocardia sp. 852002-51101_SCH5132738. The sequence goes on from NZ_LZML01000039.1 coordinate 382, forward strand.
GCGCCGGTGATGACCCGGCCGCATGGACGAGCTGGTCGCGGGCGGTCTGCAAAGCGACGGTGAAACTGCCCCGGTCCGCGACCATGCCCGGTGTGGCCAGCGCGGTATCGGCGATCGCGGTCCGCAACGCCTGGTAGGTGATCAGCAACGCGTAGACCTCCTGCGCGACATCGTCGGCAGTACGCGCCGAGGGTGTCATGGCAACCGTGTAAGTCCGAAGCTAGTTCGGTACTAAATCTATTCTAGCACAATGGGATTCGGCTC
>NZ_LZML01000040.1:0-1860 GCF_001665695.1 Nocardia sp. 852002-51101_SCH5132738
TGTAGGTTCTCATGATTGATTGCGGTTTCCCGCGTAGTTTGCGTCGATCTTGCGTTTCCGCAAGGTCGGTGGGACGTCGGCGGCGTGTCAGCATCGTACGCCCGTGCGCCGAGGGCAGTCTCTGCGCCATGATTGAGAATCCTTCTGTCCGTGTAGTTTTGACCGGTTTGTCGCCGGATTCCGCTGTGTCCGTGCGCTATAGGGGTAGTGACGGTCGGTTCGTCGAAACGAACTTGCGTCGATTGCCTGTCGATGAGGTGCTGACCGGGTTGCCGGTGAGGGAGTTTCGTGCGTGGCGAGGCCGCCGGCATTACTCGGGCTGGTACTGGTCGGCGACGACCGGATCGCATGTGGTTTACGAAAGCCGGTTGGAGCTGGCGCGGATCTTGTTGGCCGATCGGGATCCCGATGTCGTGGCAATCGCGGCGCAGCCGTTTTTGATGACGGAGTCGGTGGACGGGCGGGTACATCGCCATGTGCCTGACCTGCTGTTGGCCCATCGCGATGGTTCATTGACAGTCGTTGATGTGAAAGCAGCTGAGAGGCTGTCTGTTTCGTCTGTCCGCGAGCAGTTCGAGTGGACTCGGCAAGTGTGCCGAGCGCATGGCTTCGGGTTCGAGGTGTGGTCGGGCGCCGATCGCGTGTTCGTGGAGAATGTCCGATTCTTGGCCGGCTACCGGCGGCCTTCGTGTGTGGCCGACAGTGTCGTAGCGGCTGTGTTGGACGCTGTGTCGGCACCGATGAAGATCGCCGATCTGGAGCGGCGGTTGTCAGGGTTCGCCTCGCCGCTGTTGGTTCGCCCGGCGATTCTGCATCTGCTGTGGCGGTCACGGCTGACCGCGGATTTGTCGCGAGTGCTCGACGGCGCCGCGATCGTGGCTGCGGGGGTGGTCGCATGAGTACCCGCACGGTGAGGGTGATGGTCGGCGAGTCGGTCCTGGTGGACGGTGATGCCGCGCGGATCGTGGAGTTCGACGGCCGGAAAGTGACCGTGCAGTTCGGCGATGCTCGATACAGCAGTTTCGCCTTGGCTGAATTCGTTTCTCGCGCGCGAGGTTTGGACACTGTCGAAGGGGATGGTCCGGATCCCGGGCTGGTGTTGGCGGGGCTTTTGCCGGCTGTTCGGGCCGAGGTCGCTGATCGGGCTGGGCATGTTCGGGAGTTGTTGACCGGCTACACCAGTGGTTACGAGTCAGCGGCGGGTGCTGGTGAGCCGCGTCCGGAATATGCGGCCGGTGTGTCGCTGAAGGCGCGTTATGCGGCCAAGGCGGCGGAGCTGGCGGTGTCGGTGCGCACGCTCGAATACTGGGTCGCGGCCTACCGTGAGGTCGGGGAGGCCGGTCTGGTCGACGACCGTCACCGCTCGTCGCGGGGTTCTCGTGTCGATCCACGCTGGGAGGCCGCGGTCCTCGCGGAAATGGCGGCGGGGGTGTCGGCGTCGACACCGACCCGCTCGGCGTTGCTGCGGCGGGTCGCGGACCGATTGGATCGTGAGCACGGCCCGGGGGTTGTCGCGATTCCCGCGCGGACGACCGCCTACAGGCGTCTGGGGCTGCTTGCCAAGGGCACAGGCGCGGTCAGTGGGTCGGCGAAGGCTCGGCGTTCGATCGCTCAACGCCCGCAAGGCGTTTACGGACGGCTGCGCGCGAGTCGGCCGGGCGAGTACCTGATCCTGGACACCCAGGACCTGGATGTCTTCGCGATGGAGCCGGTGACCTGTCGGTGGGTCCGGGCGCAGTTGACCGTCGCCCAGGATCTGTTCGACCGTCAGATCCTCGGTTTGAAGGTCACGCCGGTGTCCACCAAAGCCCTCGACGTTGCGGGGGTGTTGTTCGAGGCGGTCACAGGCCGGGGCTCGGG
>NZ_LZML01000041.1:0-105544 GCF_001665695.1 Nocardia sp. 852002-51101_SCH5132738
CGCTCCCCCGCATCGGAGGACTGGGCCGGCTCTGCGGCCGGCCCGAAGTGGGCGGAGAGGCGCTCGCACAACGGAATCAGAGCGGACTCCTCGATCCACGGACCGCTGTCCCACGAGTCGACTACCCCGAAAGCCGATGTGGCACTGGGGCTGCGGCGGGGGCCTACCGGGGTCCGGCAGCTGAGGTGGTCGGCGGTGTGGCCGTGATCTTGGAGTCGGGCACACCCGCGTAGTCGGGCAGCTCGACGCCGTTGAGCGCGCGTTCGATCAGGTCGGCGAACCATTCGCCGGTGAAATCGGGGCTCGGCTCGGAATCGGGCGTGGGGACCTCACGGCTGCGGGCGTGCAATCGGCCGATTTCCTGGTTGGCCTCCACGTACGGGCGCATCTGTTCCTCGTAGCGGGCGAATCCGATTTTCGGGTCCCAGTCGGCGGCCGCCAGTTCTCCGGCCAGCAGGTAGGCGCCGACCAGGGCCAGCCCGGTGCCCTGCCCGGACAGCGGTGAGGAGCTGAACGCCGCGTCCCCGAGCAACCCCACCCGACCGCTGGACCATCGGTCCATCACCACCTGGGCGACCTGGTCGAGATAGAAGTCCGGGCTGTCGTCCAGATGCGCGAGAATGCGCGGAGTCAACCACTCCATGCCGGCCATCCGTTCTCGGAGCAGGCGCTTCTGGGCCTCGACGTCGCGGTAGTCGACGTCGAGGTCGGCGGCGGTGAAGGAGAACATGGCCATGGCCTTGGTGGCGTCGGGGATGGGTCGCAGACCGGCGGACCGCCCGGGCTCCTGATAATCGATCAGCCAGCGCTCGAGCCCGAACTCGTTGGGCACGGTGTAGAAGGCCAGTGCCTGCCCGAGGTGACGGATGAACCGCTCGCGCGGGCCGAAAACCATGGCGCGCAACGCCGAGTGCAGTCCGTCCGCCCCGATCACCAGGTCGAAGCGCCGCCGATCGCCGCCCGCGAAGACGACGTCGACCCCGTCCGCGTCCTGGGTCAGTTCGGCGATCCGATCGCCGAATAGGTATTCGGCACCGTCGCGGGTGTCGTCGTAGAGCACCCGGGACAGGTCCCCTCGCAGAATTTCGATCTCGGAGATGTAACCGTCGCCGCCGTCGTCGTCCGCCCGAAAGGTCTCCAGCACTGTGCCGTTCGCGTCCACGGTGTACGCGCCGGCGGTCTCGGTGCGCGCGGCGCGAACCGCCGCGTCGAGTCCCATCCGCCGGATGACCTCTTTGGTCACTCCGCGCGCGTCCACGGCCTGACCGCCGGGTCGCAGTCCGGGCGCCCGCTCCACCACGGTCACCTCGGCGCCCCTCCGGACGAGCCAGTGGGCCAGCGCGGGCCCGTCGATGCTCGCCCCCGTCACCAACACTCGAGTGCCGCTCACAGCGCCCCCTGCACACCCGTGCCGATCACTGAACGGTTCGTCTGCCCCCGCTCGGGTCCGTGAGTGCCCATCGTTGCCTCCCTGTGCTTGTTCCCGCGCTGGGACGGGCCCAGTGCTGTCGGTATCCAGTGGTGTCGACGGCGGGGCCGCGGAGAATTCATCGGTGCTGCCGAGGTCGCTGTATTCGCTCGGGCGAACGGCCTGTCGAGCTTGTTGATTCGAGCGTAAACCTCTGTCCGCGATGTGGAATCTAGCAGCACTAGACAATCTATCGCGTGAATGTTACTGTCGCTCTAGTCGCTAGCGCTGATAGGTTTCGGTAGGGGAAGCTGGATCGCTCACACTCGGCGCCACCGACAACTCCGGCTGATCGCCGGGGGCGCACCGTGATTCGAGTTCACCGAGGAGTAATCGACATGACCTTCACCACCAACGAGCAGAAGTTCCTCGCCGAGGCCGGAATCGGCCGCCTCGCCACGGTGTCCCCCGACGGCGTCGTGCAGAACAACCCGACCAGCTATCGGGTGAACGCCGACGGCACCATCGACATCGGGGGTATGCGCATGCGCGCCAGCCGGAAATATCGCAATGTCGAGGCGGGCAGCCGCGTGTCGTTCGTCGTCGACCAGCAGGTGTCGTTGGAGCCCTACGAAATTCGCGGCATCGAGGTGCGCGGCACGGCCGTTGCGCTCGACGACGAGGAGCCTCCGTTCGCGCCCCAGGAACGCGCGATCATCCGCATCATCCCCGAACGGATTATCTCCTGGGGCATCGACAGCGGATCCTTCGACTTCACCAGTCGCAAGCCCGAGTAGTCGCTACGGTGTGCGCGTTATGCGTCATCGCAGGACGTGCGCAGTATGGTCCGGCCTTTCGAGCCGGCTCGGCGCCCTACGGGACCGGCATCATGTGCGGGTGCAGCACGGTGCCCGGGGCTCGCGCGAGGTCGTGCCGGCGCGCACTCGGCGCCGCGATGCCGGCACAGGCTGCGGGTAGTCCGACGGGGCACTTCGCCGGTCGATGTCGCGGACGGGCCCGGTTGCGAGGTCCACAGGCGGATGCCACACGCCGCGCCACACCGGACCGATGTCGAACGCCGACCGCGATGATCGCAGAGCCCGTGTAAGAGCGGGACGGGCGGGAATCACGCCACTATGACAGAAAACACATCGGATGCCTCGGAGTCGACCGCCAAGCCCGCCGAGACGGCCGCGCCGGAACCGGATCGGGAAACCCGCGAGCGGGCCAAGAAGGAAGCCGACAGGCTGGACAAGATCTACGAGCCCGGCGCCCGGGCCAGCGTCGTCGTACCCGGTACCGACGGCATGGTCGCCGGTACCGCCTTCGCCGACTCGGTCGACGAGCAGGTCACCGAGAACAAACCACCGGACGAACTTCGCAAGGACAAAGATTCCTGATTCCGGCTGAACTCGGCCGGCGTCGACGAGGGACCAGCGGGCGCGAGGCGAACCGCGATGGCACCGTGCGCCGAAGCGGTTCATTCCGCGATCGTCGCTGCCGGCGGCCTGTAGTCGGGGAGCTGCTCGACGGACTTGGGCGCCATGATGCGTTCCATTCCGGCCATCGATTCCAGGAGCGGCAGGCGGGTGATGAGGTTGCGCACGGCGATGCCGACCCGCGTTTTGGGGGCCATCAGTCGCAGGTTGGGGCCGATCTTTTGTTTGCGGTCGACCAACGGCCGGTGGGCCCGCTCGTACCGGTGAAAGGCGATGCGATGGTCGCCGGCGGCGGCGAGTTCACCCGCGAGCCGATAGGCGCCGATCAACGCCAGTTCGGCCCCGGCGCCCGAGGCCGGAGACGCGCAGTAGGCGGCGTCGCCGACCAGCGCGACCCTGTCGATCGACCAGGAATTCATGCGAACTTGGCCGAGCGTGTCGATGTAGGCGTCGGGATCGGCGAGTACGCCCTGCAGCAATTCCGGCACGTGCCAAGCGTTTTCGCCACGGAACTCGGTGGCGAGCAGCGCCCGCGCCGCCTCCTGGTCGCGCGGGTCGATATCGCGCCGCGGACTGCGGAACATGAGGTACGCCTTGGCCTGTGTGTGGTTGCCCGAGCGGTAGATCCCGGCGAAGTGTCCCGGCGTATTGAAGACCGTCATCCACCGGTCGGGTCCCAACGCCGAGTCGGTGTTACCGAAGGCGAAGTAGTGGTCCATGTGCCGCACGTGGTCGGACTCCGGGCCGAAGGCCAGTCGCCGGACCGCCGAGTGCAGGCCGTCGGCTCCGATCACCAGGTCGAAGCGTCGCGTCGGCGCATGCTCGAAGGTGACGGTGACACCGTCGGCGTCTTGCTCGAGCCCGCGGATGGAGTCGCCGAAGATGTACTCGACGTTGTCGGCGGTGATGTCGTGCAGGATCCGGACGAGATCGCCACGCATGATCTCCGCCTCGGTGCTGCCGTACTTCTCCTTGATTCCCTGCATGTCGATCCGAGCGAGGTCGCGTCCGTCGGCGCGGACGAATCTCATTCCCGCGACGTCGGCCGCGGAATCCCGCACACGCGCCATGATCCCCATCTTCTCGGCCACGTCGATCGCCTGATCGCGGATATCGACCCCTTGGCCGCCGGTCCGCAACCGGGGTGCCCGTTCCACCACGGTGGGCCGAAATCCGTGCCGTGCCAGCCAGTACCCCAACACCTGTCCGGCGATACCGGCGCCGGAAATCAGAATCCGCTCGTTCTTCACCGCGTCCTCCTTGTCGCAAAAATACTGACCATTGGTCAGGTCTCAACGATAAGGTGCTGACCGTCGGTCAGTCAAGGGATAGGATCGGGATCGTGACCGACGATTCGCGTGCTCGAATCCTGCGCACCGCGCTGGTGATGTTCGCCGAGCGCGGCTACCACGCCGTCTCCGTGCGGGAGATCTCCGAGCAGGTCGGACTGACCAAAACGGCTGTGCTCTATCACTTTCCGAGCAAGAGCGACATCGTCGTCGCCTTGGTCGAACCATTGCTCGCAGACACCGAGGCCATGCTCGAATCGGTCCGATCCATCCGGGATCCGGACGCGCGACGGTGGGCAGTGGCCGAAGGGCTCATCGATACCTGGCTCCAGCATCGGCCATTGCTGCGGATACATATGCAGGACCAGGCGCTGTCGGCCGATACTGCCACCTACCGGCGGCTGCGTGACATCGCCCTGACCGCGCAGGCATTGCTCGCCGGCCCCGACGCGGATTTCACCGCCCGGGTCCGGGCCGCGCAGATCTACGCGGCGCTCAGTGATCCGGTGGTGTTCTTTGCCGACCAGAGTGAAAAGCGTTTACGCGCAGCTATTCTCGATGGGGTGCAGCGACTGCTGGGTGGGGCGCCGTCCCGTGTCACTGCTCGCGCGTCCGGGCGGTCCGCCGACATCTCGCGGCGCCGGACCGGTCGCGGCCGACCGGGGGCGATGACCCCCGCGATGGTCGAAACCGCTCGGCGAATGCGCGATTCCGGCGAATGTACCGTCGACGAGATCGCCGCGAGCCTGGGCGTGTCCCGTGCGACCGTCTATCGGAACCTCACAACTTCCGACGACGGCCCGCCCGTCTCATAAATCTATTTTTGATACGTGAAGGCTGGTTCGAGGATTCCGGCGCGACCTCGACGGCCCGGTGCGGTATCCGAATGAGCGTTACCGCTGCCCTCCGGCCCGGAGTGGCTACTCGTCCATCGTCATGCGCCACTCCGTCGCCCATTGCGTCAGCGGTGTGAGTCGCTCGACGAGTGTGCGCCCGGCGCGGGTCAGCCGATAACCCTCGTGGTGTTCGACCAGGCGCGCCTCGGTGAGTTCGGACAGCCGGCGGGTCAGCACGCTCGAGGAGAGGTCGCCGCATGCGGTGCGCAGTTCGCGGAAGGTGAGCGGACCCGGGGCCTGATCGAGTTCCCAGATCACCCGCAGCACCCAGCGCCGCCCGAGCAGATCGAACAGCGCCATGATCGGGCGCCCGGTGGTCGATCCGCGCACCGGGCGCCCCGGACGCGGCGTTTCGGCCGCCACGGTCACGCCGCCTGCGGCGGGGGCGAATCTTCCAGTCGCCGTGCCATTTCCGCGATGGCCGCGCGCAATGCCCGATACGGTCGCAGGAACAGTGTCACGTGGGTCAAGCTGCCGGTCTCGGAGAGTTCTTCCCGCAACACACCCTGGAGTTCCTGGTCGGCGAATCGGGCGGTGAAGGCGAATATCCGTTGCTGCCCGTCGGTCCACTGCCGCGTCTGCTGCACCGAGTCGAGCACCGTCGCGATCGTGGCCAGCAGATGTGCCGCGCGGGCGCGCCCGTGGTAGTCGGCGACCGGGCTCGAGAAGGTCACGCCTTCGGCGAGCAAGGCCGGCAGTTGCGTGGTGTCTTTCGATTGCCACACCGGCAGGATGAGACTTTCGACCATGCCTCTATTTTAGAGGCATGCTGGGGTGGGTGCCAGTCCCTGCGCGCGGGGATCCCGGTCGAGAATCCGGGCATCGTCCGGACATCCAGGACTGGCCGCGCCCGAGGCTGCGGTTGTCAGTCGGCGTGCAGGACGAAGAACAGGAAGCACAGGAATCTGTTGTCGGTGCTCTCGCCGAGCACCTCGGGGATCAGGTCGCGGGCGGCCGGCAGGGCCGGGGGTTCGCTGATGACACCGATGCGGAATCCCGCAGCGGTGAAGGCGTCGGTCATCGCGTGTAATGGCCGGTCCCAGAAGCTCAGTCGGGCGGTCCGGCCGCCCATGGTCCATTCCTCGATCCGGTTGCGGACCTCGAAGTAGTTGGTCGGGTCACCGGCCAGGCGCTGCCCGAGGAAGTTGGCGAAAGGATGCTCGACCGAGACCAGGAGTCTGCCGCCGGGGACCAGCACTCGTCGCAACTCGGCGAGAGTCGGTCCCCAATCTCGCAGATAGTGCAAGACCAGAGACGCGACGACATCGTCGAACGCGTCGTCGGGAAAGGGCAGCGGATCGGCCAGGTCGGCGACTCGCACATCCGCGTCGGCGCCGAGGTGCTGCCGGGCCTGCTCCAGCATCCGGGCACTCGCGTCGATGCCGGTCACGACGGCGCCACGGTCGCGCAGCGCGGCGAACAGGAGACCCGAGCCGCAGCCGGCATCGAGGATCCGCCGCCCGGACACATTCCCGGCGAGCTCCACGATCGCGGGCCGGTTGTAGTACGCGTGCAGGAGGCCGGTCTCGTTTTCGGCCGCATACCCCCCGGCGATGCTGTCGTAGCCGCTCACCGCGGCCGGATCAGCGGTGAATGCATGGCCTTCCGGAATCGAAGTCATGCGCCCCATCCTGACATGTCAGGGGTATGCGCTGTAAAGCCTTGTGAGCCAATCACTTCGGATGGCCTACGATCCCGCGCGACGCCCTGGAAGAGCGCCTTCTGCCGGGACCGGTCGCGTGAGTCGTGTTGCGAACGCCATGGCGCCGGCCGCGGTCGAGGACGAACCGCATGTGAAGCTCCGGAGCGATATCGGGGATCGCGTGACCGGGGCCGGGTGGGTCTGAAAGGGTCGCCCCATGAAGATCGGTGTCGCACTTCCGCAGATGGCTCCCGGCTACGGGCCGGGTACGACGCTCGATTGGGCCCGGCGAATCGACGCGGGTCCGTTTTCGAGCGTCTCCGTGGGTGAGCGGGTGACGTTCTCGAATCCGGAGATGGTCGCGACGCTGGGCGCCTGCGCCGCGGTCACCGAGCGAGTGCAGGTCCTGGCGAACCTCTGGGTGCTCCCACAGCATCCGATGGCGATGGTCGCCCAGCAGATCGGCACCCTCGACCAGCTCGCGAACGGCCGTCTCGAGGTAGCCGTCGGCGTCGGCGCTCGCGAGCACGACTACCGCGCTCTCGGCGCCGAATTCGAGCGACGGCACCAGCGACTCGACGACAAGGTCGCCGAGCTGAAGTCACTGCTGGCCGGCGAGCCCCCGTTCGAGGGCGCGGACCCGATCGGGCCGGCGTGCGTGCAGCCGGATGGGCCGATCATTCTCGCCGGCGCGATGGGGCCCAAGGCGATGTGCCGGGCGGCGCGGTGGGCCGACGGCATCTCCGGCTTCAGCATCTCCGGCGACGCCGAGGAGATCGCCAAGGTAGGCGAGCTCGCCGACCGATGCTGGGCCGAGGCCGGTCGTACGACGCCCCCGCGCAAGGTCAGCGGCTGCTTCACCGCCTTGGGCGTCACCGACGCGTCCGACGCGCTGCGCTCCTTCACCGCCCGCTACCTCGGCTTCCTCGGACCCGACCTGGCCGACATCGTCGCCGCGTCGGCGCGGGCGTCGAGTCCCGAGGCGCTCGCCGGCATTCTCGACGGCGCGGAGCGGGCCGGGTGCGACGAGTTCATTCTGGTTCCGGCCGTCACCGACCTGAACTTCCTCGAGGTCGCGTCCGAGGTGGTCGCCACACGGCCTTGACGCGCGAAAGGTGCGCAAATCGTAAGAGCGCCAACCGGAACCGGGTGAACGGATATCCCTGCGCCACTTGGCAGAGTGGTAACCGACCGACGTGGACGAACCGAGCCGGCCGTCCCGCCCAGGATGGGCGCCGGCCGGGGCGCGTTATGGCCTGTGCACGGTCGGGTCGCTGCGCGTGACGGCGCGCGGGACCGCGAGGGTCGCGAGTTTGTCCGGATTTCGGATGATGTAGAGGTTGGTGATCCGGCCCTCGGCGCTCTCGAGTAGGCAGGCGGCCTCCTGCCGATCGCCGTCGTAGATCGCGATCGCAGGGGTGTGGTTGTAGGTCGCCGACTCGAGCCGCAGGCCGGGCACCCGTCCGACCATGTGGAATACGTCGATCACAATGGTGGCCACATCCTGCGCTCCCCGCGCCCGCGGGCCGGCCGCGCTGACCTTGCCTCCGCTGTCGGTGGTGAAGGCGACATCGGGTGCGAGTAGCGCCAGCAGTCCGGACAGGTCGCCGGTGGTCGCCGCGGCCAGGAACCGTTCGGTGAGATCGGCGGTGCGGGCGGAGTCGACAGGCCCGAATCGGTTGCGTCGCGCTTGGACGTGGGCACGGGCACGGTAGGCCATCTGGCGCACCGCGGTCGCGGATTTGCCTATCGCCGAACCTATTTCGTCGTAGGCGAAGCCGAATACCTCGTGCAGCACGAAGATCGCGCGCTCATCCGGAGTGAGCGTTTCGAGCAGCACCAGCATCCCCATCGATACCGATTCGGCGAGCACCACATCGCTGACCGCATCCTGTTCGCTGATCAGCAGCGGCTCGGGCAGCCACGGACCGACGTAGTCCTCGCGTCGGCGGGAACCGGCCCGTACCGCGTTGAGAGCCTGCCGAGTCACCAGTTGTGCCAGATACGATTTGGTATCCCGCACGATCGCGAGATCCACCCGGGACCAGTGCAAGTAGCTGTCCTGGAGCACATCATCGGATTCCGTCGCGGAGCCCAGGATTTCGTAGGCGATCGTGAACAACAGCGGTCGCAGCAAGGTGAACCGCTCGGCGTGTTCGGTAGTGGCGGTCATCGCGTGACGTTCTCCGCCGCCGGCAGCGGGTGCCGGTTTCCGGCACCCTTGTAGATCGAGAGCGAGCCGGGTTTGCGGGCTTCCTTCCGAATTCCCGTCACCGCACCATTACTCGCCGCCTCCTTGATCGGGACACCCCAGCGACCGCCGAGGTGAAGTTTTCCGGCCGTGTCGTCACGGTGGGTGAACTGCACCGCCGCGGCGCGGCGGCCCAGGCTGATACCGGTGCCGATGAACCCGATGTTCAGCACGCCGGGACGGGTGCCGGCGATGCGTGCCAGGACGGTATCGGCGGCGTGCAGACCCAGCGGCGCGGCGGCCTGGCAGCTCATACGCAGCGGCCGGCCCGAGGGTGCGGCAGCGTCACCGGCCGCGATGATGCGATCGTCGCCCACGCTGGTCAGTGTCTCATCCGTGAGTAGCCGGCCCAGCGCATCGACGGGCAGGCCGCTGTCGGCAGCGAGATCCGGCACACCGAATCCGGCGGTCCAGATCGTGAGAGCGCCGGCCAGCACCGTGCCACCCGCCAATGTCACCGCGTCCGGCCACACCTTCGCCACCCGCGCATCCTCGAGCACCTCGACCTGGTTCGAGGACAGCCATTTCAGCACCGAGCGCCGGGCAGGTTCCCGGAACGTCGGCGCCAACCGGCCGCCACCCACCAGCGTGACGGCGCGGCCCTGATCAGCCAGTTCGGCGGCGGTTTCGATGCCGGTGGGACCGCCACCGACAACGGTGATCCGGGCATCCCGGGCCAATTCGTCGATCGCGGTCCGCAGTCGTTCGGCGTGCTCCCACTCGCCGATAGGGTGGGCGAATTCGGCCGCGCCAGGTACGGAGGTGGGCGAGTCGGCGGTACTGCCGACGGCGTAGATCACGTAGTCGTAGTCGAGAACACGCCCCGATGCGAGCAGCACAGTGCGGGCACCCGTGTCGATGCGGGTGGCGCGGTCGACCAGCAGCCGCACGCCGTTGCCGAGCAGCGTGTCGTAGTCGAGGGCGGCATCGCGGGTTCGGGCGACGAACTGGTGGAGCCGAATACGCTCGACGAAGCGCGGACGGGGATTGACGAGCGTGACGGTCACGTCCTGGCGTTTGCGCAGCCGGTTGGCCGCCATGACGCCTGCGTATCCGCCGCCGATGACGACGATTTCGGTGGTGTCGCTGTGATCAGTCATGCCCATCAGACACCGGAAACGCCCACGACGTAACACGGCGTGACACGCGTCACCTCGCAACAGCCGGAATCGCATCCTCATCCCCGGTGCCCAACTCGTCCGCGGGCTAGTGCGGGCCGAAGAATTCGGTGAGGGCGGCGGTGACCATGGCCGGATCGTCCTCGTGGACATTGTGTCCGGCGCCGGGGACGATCCGCAGCCTGGACGTCGGGATCAGCCGCGCGAGCGGCTGGGCCTGCGACGGATCGACGACACGGTCGTTCTCACCCCACAGGATCAGCGTGTCGGCGCGGACCTCGCTTGCCTCCCGCTGTACGGCCGCCAGATCGAGGTGTCGAGGCTGCTTCCACATGGCGGTCCGATTCTCCGGACGGCTGAGCGGGGCCCAATACGTGTCGGTCAGGTCCTCGGTGAGTATTTCCGGATGCGCGTAGGCGTCCCGCAGGCTCGCTCGATAGATGTCCCTGGTCATCACCGATGTGGCCAGTTCGCCGATGACCGGCTGCCGCATCAGTTGCATGTTCGCGTTGAGCCGGGTGTCGAGGACCAGCGGCGCGAGCAGTGCCAAACGATCTACCTGTTGCGGATACCGTGCGGCGAAATCCACCGCGACGGAACCGTTCAGGGAATGTGCGAGGACGGACGCACGTGTCAGCCCGACCGCGGATACGAACTGGCGCAACGCATCCGCCATGGCATGCACGTCGTATCCGAAGCCGGGATCGTGCAGCGTCGTGTACCCGGTGCCGGGCGGATCGACGGCATAGACGGTGTGGTCTGTGGCGAGCGCCGGGATGATGTCGCGGTAGGTGTACGACCATAGGGTCCCGCCCGGCAGCAGGATGAGCGGCGGTCCCTCGCCCGCTTTCCGATAGTGGAACCGCGCCGCCGGGGTGTCGGCATACAGCCATTCACCGGGCGCCGGGTCCGTGCCCGGATCGGCCCGGGCCGGCGCCACCATACCGATCACCAGCAGGACCGGCGCCGCCACGAGTATCCACCACCGCCGGCGTCTCCGCTGTGGTGCCCCATCGGACCTCATCTACCTTCTCCTTCTCTTGCTATGGTGGACAAGCGTTTCCGCTGTCGCTCAGGACCGGCGCACCGCGACGACGTCGAATTCCAGGGTGACCTTCGGGCTGACCATGCCGACGGCCGCCTTCCAATGCACGCCCCAGTCCTTGCGGTCGACGGTGGTGCTGCCGGTGAGGCCGAGCCGGACGATCCCGCGCGTATCGCGTTGCCTGACAGTCGATTCGAAGTCGACGGTGACGGGTGCGGCGACGCCGCGGATAGTCAGGTCGCCGGTGGCTCTGAGGATGGTTGCGCCGGTCTGTTCCACCTCGGTCGGAGTGAAGGTGATGGTCGGGTGGTCGTCTGCACCGAGGAACTTCTTTGCCACCAGATCGTCGCGCCGCTTGTTACCGGTGTCGAGGCTCTGTGCCCGAATTATGAGCTGGGCGTTCGACTTCGACGGGTGGTCACCGTCCAGGTGCGCGTTGCCCTCGAACTCGCCGAAGCTACCGCGCACCCTCGTGGACATCGTGTGCCGGGCGATGAACCCGATTCGGGTGTGCTCGGTATCGATGACGTAGTTCCCGGTCAGTTCACTCGACTCGATGTTGCTCGTCATGGTTTGTCCTGTTCACTGGTTGAGTGCGGCTGGTCGTCGACGCCGCCACGCCGGCGGCGTAGCCGCTGCCGATCGCCACGACTGTGGGCGAATGCCGTTGTGTTCGGGCACGCCCACGCGACACCGCCCACGACTGCGGGATAACACATTGTGATGCGAGTCATAGCTTCGCTGGGCCGGGATGACTGCCCCCAGTTGGTTTCGGCATGTCCGAGTCGTGGGGCGAGTTCGCCGGCGCGATATGCGGCATGACAGGACGTTCGTTGCCCGTCACCGCTGAGCTGGTTCGGTTCGCTCGCGGAGAGTGGCGATATCGCGGACCCCACCGTGTACGCGACCGTGGCGCGACTGTGCTGCGGACGTCGAACCGCCTGTGGACCTATCTCAGCCCCGCCGAGCAGATCGGCCCCGGCGAGCGCACCGCCCGCTTCCGGGTGGGCGGAGACCAGCCGGTCCTCGACCGCGACGGCCGCAGTCGTATCTCGTTCGAGACACCGCCGTCGCATTACTCGACGAGATCGAGACTCCTCGCTTCGCGCAGCGGCGTTTCACCGTCGGCTACTGAATCCGCAGTCCGCAAGCCCTTCCGAAGACGCGGCCAAGGCAACGGTAGTGCGCGTGCGAACATGCTCGCGCACAGCCGCTTCGGACCGAGCCGCCATCGACCAAGTGACCCCGCAAGAGCGCCCGCCGGCACCGGCGATCGAAAACTGATGCGCCACTTGGCAGAGTGTCGTTCATGACGCCGAGCGCCCTTTTCTTCCAACTCGGAACCGAGTACAGACGACGGGTTCACCTGTCGCTGTGCGAGGATGCGCTGCCGACCTGGATCGGTTACGTGCGGGAGAAGCCCAGCGCGCTACGCTATCGCGACTCGGTTGTCGGAATGCGGCACCACGTGGATGTCGAGCTTCCCGCCGATGCCCTTCGCTCTGCCGGGGCCGGTGTGGATCTCGCGGATGTCGGCAACCGGTATCTCGAGCCCATCACCGCGCTGCAAGACGATGATCTCGCCTTCCCCGACCCGGTCGAGTTCGCCTACTACGCGATCTACAACTGTTTTCGCAAGTACGTCGGTGGTGACAACATCGAAGATTGGCTGATCGTCAACCAAGCCTTGTCGGCTCACGACAGCGACCAGGCGGCGCCGCGTTTGACGCGAACGATCAACGACATCACCCGGACCCCTCCCGCTAACCGACCGACGGCCTCGCATGATTCGCGGGGATGCTGACCCGACCGGCGCCGGCCGGTCGGGTCAGCTGCGAGCTCCCGTCATCGTGGCGGCAACCTCGATGAAAATCGCGGAAAACCGCATAGGGCGGTGCGGTGTGCACGGTTATGCGCAGCGACATGCCGACGGGACCGCATGGGGTGCAGGTCGAGAGACGCTGCGCGGCATCACTTCATATGCCGTGCGAAGAACTGGTCTCCGTAGTCTCCCTCGAAGTGCGGGACGCCGGTGTGCCCGCCCATGTTGGCGTGCAGCGTCTTTTCCTTCGAGCCGAAGGCGTCGAACAGGTCGAGGGCCTGCTGCCGATCGTTTCCTTCGTCGTCCCACTGCAGCAGGACCAGCAGCGGGATGGTGACCTGCCGGGCCTCGTCGAACATGCTGCGGGGCACGAAACTTCCGGCGAAGAACACGGCAGCCACGATGCGTGGCTCGACGACCGCCAGCCGGAGCGCGATGGCGATCACCCCTCCCGAGAACCCGACCGGCCCGCCGATCTCGGGCAGCGACAGGAGGGCGTCCAGGGTGGCCCGCCATTCCGGTACCGCCTTGTCGACCAGCGGTAGGACGAGCCGGTCCACGATCTCGCCGTCGACCGGTTCGCCGGCCTGAACCGCCCGGCGCAGATCGGCGCGGGCCTGCTCGGCGTCGGGGGAACGCGGCCGGTCACCGCTGCCGGGGAGTTCGATCGTGGCCGCGGCGTAGCCTTGCGCCACCGCGCGCCGGGCCCGGCCCGCCAGACGGGGATACATCTTGTCCAGTCCGCCGGGATGGCCGAGCAGGATCAGCGGTGTGGGTGCGGGGGAGGATGCCGGCGTCCACAGGATGCCGGGGATCTCGCCGAGGGTGAACCGGCGTTCGAGGACGTCGTCGTCGAGACGCTGTTCCGAGGTGAGATGCATGGTCGTGCCTTTCGGGAGTGCTTTCGCGGCGCTCCCGGACGACCTATCGCCCGACCGTGACCCCTGAGGGGAGCACCCATGTCGATACTGCGTTCACAGGTACCACCTCCTCGTTCTCTTGCACGGCTCCGGGAAAGGTAGCAGTGGTCCCGGTTGTCCGGCAACAGGTTTTCGCGGCGATGTGCGGCTACTTACACGCGATCACGGGTGCTCGCAGTCGCAGGTGTGGTCGTCGGTCTGGTGCGGGCCGAGGGCGGCCGGGGTGGGGCAGCAGGTGTCGCCGCGCCAGGCGTTCACGCCCTCCTTCGCCGCGATCAGGGCGATGACCAGTGCGGTGATCGGATCGGCCCACGACCATCCGAACAGGGCGTTGAGTAGTAGACCGACGAGCAGTACCGCGGACAGGTAGGTGCAGAGCAGGGTCTGTTCGGAGTCGGCGACCGCGCTGGCGGAGCCCAGTTCGCGACCGGCGCGTCGCTGCGCGGCCGACAGGATGGGCATGATCACCAAACTGACTGCGGCCAAACCGATTCCGATGGGGGAGTGGCGAGCTTCACCGATTCCGAGCAGGCCGCGGATCGAGTCGACGGTGACGTAGAGCGCGAGTGCGAAGAACGAGAACGCGATGATGCGCAGCGCGATCTTCTCCCGGGCCTCCGGGTTCGGTCCGGCGAACTGCCACGCCACCGCGGCCGCGGAAGACACCTCGATCACCGAATCCAGTCCGAATCCGATCAGCGCGGTCGAGGACGCCCGGCTGCCCTCGGTGAGCGCGATGATCGCCTCGATGACGTTGTAGGAGATGGTCGCGGCCACGAACCAGCGGATCCGCCGCGCCAGCACGGCACGCCGCTGCGACGACGGGCCGGCCGCCACGGTCGACGGCACACCCGGCATACCCAGCGACTGCGACATCAGCAGCAGCCCTCGGTCTCGGCGGCGGGGCAGCAGGCCGGATCGACCGCGAGCACCAGCCCGAGCAGGTCTTCGAGGGCGGCGGCGATGCGGTGGTCGGCAAGTTCGTAACGGTTACGCCTACCCTCGGGGACCGCTACGACCAGCCCGCATCCGCGCAGGCACGCAAGATGATTGGACAGAATCTGGCGAGATACCCCGATCTGCTCGGCCATCTCCGCCGGATAGGCCGGGCCGGTGCGCAGGCTCAGCAGGATCCGGGTGCGGGTCGCATCCGACAGGGCGTGCCCGAAGCGGGCCAGCGCGTCGGTGTGGCCCACAGGCAAGGTCTGCATAACGCAAACGGTACATCGAAATCTGTATACAGAAAAGAGTGGATTATCGCCGTGTGGTCTTCGGGTGAATCTCGAGCTTGCATCCGGTACCGGGGTACAGGCTTACCGTCGAGATATGACGATTTCTCCGGTTCAGGACGACTGGGTGCCGCCGGCATGCACCCTGCCCACGGCCGAGCAGCCGATCCGGGTGGCCGAGTTCGATCGGTTTCTCGCTGAGGCGGTCCGTGCTGTTCGTCGACCGGGCCCTCACCGGCTCGACCTGATTCTCGCCGCCGATGCCGAGCCGCGGGCCCGGGACCTCGCGGCGCGGGAGAGTAGCTGTTGCTCGTTCTTCGCGTTCGACTTCGGCGCCACCGAGGAAGGTTCAGTGCTGAGTATCGTTGTCCCACCGGCCTATACGGCGGTGCTCGACGCATTCGCCGCCCGCATCACCGGCGGTGCGCGGTGACCGGGCTGCGCACCGGCGAGCTCGCGGCCGCGGCCGGGGTGAACACCCAGACCCTGCGGTACTACGAACGCCGCGGCCTGCTGGCCGAACCGCAGCGCACCCTCGGCGGGCACCGCCTGTATCCGGAGGAAGCGGTGACGGTGCTGCGGGTGATCAAGGCTGCCCAGCGGCTCGGGTTCACCCTCGACGAGGTCGCCGACCTGCTCTCCGGTACCAGCCACCACCGGCGCGATGCCGGATTGCGGACCCGTGCGCGCGTCAAGCTCGCGGAGGTCGATGCCGAACTGGCCGAACTCGGCGCGGTCCGCGACACCCTGCGTGCCGCGTTGGCCGCCGGGTGCGAGGACCTGCTCACCTGCAGTGAGACACCCTCCTGCCCAGTGCCTTTCGAGCTTCCGCCCGATTCCGGTACTTAGCGGACCGGTAGGATCGACAGTCGCGAATGCCGACACGACGATGCCGCGCTGACCACCTCCATCGGCGCTGGGGCAGTGTTACGTGTAGACCGTCCGAGCGCCCCCGCGGTGGTACTGGACGCGGGATCGGCCTGGAGCTCGCCGAGAACCGGTGCCGGTGGCAGCGAGAACCGGTGCCGGTGGCAGCCCGCCCTGCTGTGCCAGCAGGACTGTGGCGCAACACGTTTCAGACTCGCCGAGACATGAAACAGGGATCCGTGCGGAATCACCGACTGCGAGCCGCCCGGCCGACTCGCTTCGCCGATCGACTACGCCTGTGGTTGGGAGAACCCACCGTTCAGCATCGTGTCGGTGAAGGCGTCCCACTCATCAGCGGTGAAAACGAGGGCAGGGCCGTTCGGGTTCTTGGAATCGCGGATGCCGACCATGCTGCCATCGAGGAATGCGACCTCGACGCATTCTCTCGTGGCGGTGCTTCGGCTGCTCTTGAACCATTTCGCGCCGGATAGATCAACCGTCATCGCAAATACTCCTTCGCTACCTGTCGCAACAAGGCCCTGCTGGCCGACGCATCCAGGGAGGCGAGCTGCATCTCCTCGTATGCTCCAGCGTACCGGCGGACGGTAGCCGATTTCTCCAAGTACAAGTTGCCGGTGAAGGTTTCAACATAGACAACGGTGCGCGTGCGGTCGTTGAACCGCAGAACGACGAAGGCGCCCACCGGATCACCCAGGGGGACTCCGGAGCTGAACGGAAGAACTCGGACCTCGATGTTCGTGCGGGTGCTCATATCCGCGACGTGGCGAATCTGAGAGCCCATGACTTTGGCGCTTGCGACGCTCCTTCGGAGCGCCCCTTCGTGAATCACTGCCTGGAGTGCGGCGGGACGCACCTTGCGAGTGATGAGCAGCTGTCGTCGCAGCTTCAGCCGAAGGCGACGCTCGATTTCCTCCTCGGGAGCGTCGGGCAACGCGGTGCGCATCAGCGCCCGGGCGTAGTCCGGGAGCTGTAGTAGGCCGGGAATCAGGTCTGGTTGGTACGTGGCGACTTCCTGTGCTCCTGTTTCCAACCCCACATAGATATCGAAGTCGGCCGGAATCAGATCGTCGTACTCGTGCCACCAGTTCTGTGTATCGGCCTGCTGGGCAAGGCCTTTCATCGCCTCGACCTTCTCCTCATCGAACTCGTACAGCCGGCAGTACGCCTCGATCTCGGGAACCGACAGCTTCTGGGTGAGCCCCTTCTCGATACGCATCAACGTGGGTGCCGAGCGTCCGATATGTGCCGCGGCCTCGGCCAGGCTCATGCCGGTTTCCTCCCGGGCCTGCCTGAGGTAGTAGCCGAGCTGGCGTTTCGGCAGGGACAGCGGTTCCCCGCGTTCGGCCATCGAATGCCCCTTTCTATGCGTTGCGAAGTGAAATGGTGCCTCTGGATTCCTGTAATCCGTCCTGGCGCTTTGCGGCACTTCCGGCGGGATTTCATGTCGCGCACGCGGACCAGGCCGGTCGATGGTGTTCTGGTGCTGCGACCACGACCGACGCGAAAGCATGACCGCTCCTGCGGTCGGCACAAACAGAGGAACCTGACGAATCGCTAGTGCGGCTACAGGTGGAGTGCGCCCCCTGTGCCACGGCTACCGCACATGATAGCCGAGTCGTACCCGCCCGGCGAGCGCCGGTCGTGAATTGCGTTCCAGCCCAACGCTATCGAAGGAGATGCCACCAGTGCCGTACCCGCCGATCGACGAGGATGCTCTCCTCGCGCTACCGGATATTTGCGATCTCTCGCAGATCGAACTGGCCCACGATCTGATGCAGCATCACCGGAACTGCCGTATCGAACTGTGCGCGTGGAAACAGGTTGCCTATCGGACCCTGGTGCATGTCCGGCGGATCGAGCCGCCGCGGTTGAGCCCGCGCGAGCGTGCGCATCGGCGCGACATCGAATTCCCGGTCGGCAGTGACGTTTCCGGTCTACCGCGACAGTGCGACGTGCCGATCGAAACCTTCCAGCAGGTGCTCGCCGGGCTGAGCGAACTCGCGAACGATCTGTACCCCAACACCATTCGTGACCGGTGAGCGATGGGAACGTGGAACGCCCTGTCGAGCGTCGTCACGGTGCTGGCGGGGTGCGGCGTCGTGCTGCTCGCTGTCGGATGCTTCTGGCCGAGCGATGATTCTCCGCGTTCCGGGCACGTCGAGCGATGGAACGGCGCGAACTCCGGGTCGCCGATCGCTCGGCTCACGGACTGGAGCTGTGCCCCGCCCGCCCGGTCCTTCACTACGGCCGAGGCTCACCACTGGATGCAGATGCATCGCGATCACGATTGCCCGCGCAAGCGTGAGGCCTTCGTCGCGCTGGTCGCGGCCGGTCGCATTCGTCCCGATTCCACCCGCCCGAACACCCTCAGGAGCGACGACGATGAGTGATCGTGAGACGAATACCTCGGCAGCGCAAGCAGATCCGATGCCGGAACGCATTCCCGAGCTCACCGCGCGCGCCGAAACCGCCGGCTACGTTCTCCTCCGCAGCGTCCGCCCGCAACCGGAATGGAAACTGCTGGACAGGGAAAGCGGGGAAGAGGTCTTCTGCACCGCTGAACTGAACGCGATCGAACAATGGCTCGATTCGTGATCCGTCCTATCGCGACGTCGATGTGGCCGCACGCCACCGAGCTCGTCCCGCCCGGTGCCGGCCGGTGGGTGCGACGCCACCTTGGCGCACCAGGCGCCGCCGGGTCACCTCGTCGGCCTGCGCGGGGATCCTCCGGGTTCGTCCCGGCGCCAGGGAGGCGACTGCGACCAGTGCGCTCGCCCCCAGTGCGGCGGCCAGCGGCACCAGGGTGTTCGCGGTCAGCGGAAGAGCCATGACTGCCTCCTCGTCGTCGGGCCGGCAGAGCACACGACCGCTTCGCACGCTATCGGGTGATTCGGACTCGCGGCAGAGCGACACGCCGCCGCGCATTTCGCCCCGGTGCGCCGGGTTCGGCGGCGAACACCGGCGACAGTCTCTGTAACGTGTTCTAATTCTGTGATGACCGGCGTACAGGGATGGGTGGATCCGGCCTTCGAGGCGGTCCGCGAGGTGTTTGCCGCCAACCTGGGCGAGGGGCGCGATCTGGGCGCCTCCGTGGCGGTGTGTGTCGACGGGCGCGCTGTGGTGGATCTGTGGGGTGGTGTCGCCGACGAACGCACCGGGCGGGCGTGGGAGCAGGACACGGCCTGCGTCGTCTTCTCCTGCACGAAAGCGGTCACCGCGACGGCGGCTCTCGCCGTCGCGCACGACCTCGGCATCGACCCGGACGAGCCGGTCGCGGGGTGGTGGCCCGAGTACGCGGTCGCCGGCAAGGAATCCACGACGCTCGCCGACATGCTGACCCATCGCGCCGGGCTGCCCGTCTTCGAGCAGCCGATCACGGTGGCCGAGGCCGCCGACGCGGAACTGATGGCACGCACCCTCGCGGCGCAGCGCCCGATGTGGCGTCCGGGTAGCGAACACGGTTATCACGCATTGACTTTCGGCTGGCTGGTGGGCGAATTCGTACGCCGCCATACCCAGTCGACGGTCGGTGAGTATGTGCGCGGCCACTTCGGTGCGGATCTGCGCATCGGTGTTTCCGCCGACGAGGCCGCTCGAGCGGCGCGCCTGGCCCGCCCGCCCGCCGCCGAGATGGTGTGGACCGACGACAGCGGGCCGATCGATGCGGCCGCGGCGGCCCGCGTGGCAGAGGCGTATCGCGATCCGGATTCGCTGCTGATGCGCTCCTCGTCCAATCCCACTGCGGCATACAATAATTCGGATGTGCTGGCGGGTGGGTGGCCGGCGTCGGGTCTGGTCGTCACAGCTCGCGCTCTCGCCGGCTTCTATCGCGACCTCGTCGCGGGAACGCTGTTGCCGCAGGCGGTCCTCGCCGAGGCCACGCGGGAGCGGGTGCGCGGGGTGGACGCGGTGCTGCAACTCGAGACGGCGTTCGGCTGGGGATACATGCTGCCGTCGCAGAACTTCGTCCTGCCGGACACCGCGGCACCCACCGCGTTCGGACACCCCGGCGCGGGCGGCTCGATCGGCATGGGTGATGTCGACAACCGGGTGGCGATCGCCTTCGTTCCGAATCTGCGCCGTGACTGGCTCGCCGGTGACCGGCGAGCCTACGACCTGGTCGCCGCCGTCTACGACTGCCTGTGATCGTCGCCGGAAGGCTTCGCCGCGAGCGGAATTCAGGCGAATGCGGCCGCTCTGCGGAGGGCGTCGAGGGTGGTCTCCGGTGATGTGTTGAAGCAGAACCGGATTCCCGGCGCCGCCTCGGCGAGGAGATTGACCACGCGCTCGAAGAGCAGGGTGTGCTCGGGTATGGCTCGCACCGCCCCGCCCACCATGACGAGGTCGAACGACCGGGTCGCCAGCACCGCGCGGATCTCGTGCTCGGCCTCGTCGGGCGACGCGGAGACAAGGCACGGTGTGATATCGAATTCGGTATCGCGCAGCGCGGCATTGGCGGCGTCGACCCTGGCGGTGAGTTGCTCCTCGTCCAGATCGGGAAGGCGACTGTAGTCCAGCGCTCGTGGATCCAATCCGATGGTCAGCGCGCGGAGCCGGGCGGGATCGGTCATCGTTCTCCTCCGAGAAGGGGGCAGTTGTCCACATGGGACGATGGGCCTGTTCGGCAATTTAGCTTTGAAAGCAAAGGTATTTGAGGGAGAAGGGTATGTCAACGGAGCACGACGGGCTGTCCCTGGACGAGAGCGTCCGGGCGATGGTGCTGCTCATGCCGCGACTGGTCGGCCGGGCGAAACGCCTGCCGGTGCCCGACGCCCTGCGATCGTTCGATCTGGCGCCGCGCCATCTGTCGTTGTTGACGTACGTGCTGTTCGACGGGCCGCTCACGGTCAACGAGCTGGCGAGGCGACTGGAGGTGGCGCCGACCACCGTGAGCCTGATGATCGCCGACCTCAGCCGCCAGGGCGTCCTGGAACGCCGCACCGACGACAACGACCGGCGGCGCACCCTCGTCACGATCGCCGGCGCGCACCGAAAGGCGGTGGCGGACTGGCTCGGTGGCGCGGATCGGGGGTGGCGCGCCGCGCTGGGCCCGCTGACCGCGGAGCAGCGGGCCCTGGTCATCGCGACACTGCGCGCCTACGAGGAAGCGGTCTCCGCCGGCTGACGTCGAAAGTGCTTGTCAGGGCTCGAGATCGACGACCCCGGTGCCGCTCGCGATGTCGAAGGGCACCGACACCTGGTCGTGCACGATCAGCCAGGTGCCGTCGATCTTGCGCATTCCGTAGGTGACCCGGACCCACATACCGCTGTTGGCCACCCCGTTCTTCATCGTGCCGTGCAGCCGGGCGAAGGCGTGCCCGAATGCCACGTCCTCGCCCACGGTGAACGTCAGATCGCGAATCTCGTAGTCCACGTCCTCGAAGAACAGGAAAACCTTGGCCCAGTTGTCGAGTTTCGCGGTGATCCCGACGTGCTGGAGTGGCGGTTCGACATCGAAGGACACGACGTCGGTCGCGTACGCCTGCCGCACGGCGTCGAGATCCTTGGCGCGCAGTCCGTCGACCACCCGGTCGATCAGGCGGCGGATCTCGGCTTCGTCGGCCGCGAGCCGGTCGGCGCGGGACTGAAAATCGTTGGATACGGTCATGTTCGGCTCCTCAGGAATTGGCGAGAGTGGTTTCGGCGCCGGCCCGCAGCGGGGCCAGCGCGGTGCTCCACGCGACGACTTGGTCCAGCGTTTTGTCCAGCGCGGCGGCGTGATGGTCCCGCGGGGTGAAGGTGGTGTGGTTCTCGAAATCGGTGAGCACCGAGATCGAGACCTGATAGCCCACATCGGCCATCCCCAGCGAGCTGCAGACCGCCCGCAGCTGCACAACCGCGCGGGCGCCACCGTTCGCGCCGTAGGAGACGAATCCGACCGCCTTGTCGACCCACTCGGCGAAGACGTGATCGAGGGCGTTCTTCAGCACCCCCGGCATCCCGCCGTTGTATTCGGGGGTCACCAGCACGAAACCGCCGAACGCTGCGATCCGCTCGGCCCACGCCCGGGTGTGCGCGTGCACCGAGGGGCCGAACATCGGCGGCACCGGCTCGTCCAGATGCGGCAGCGGGTGATCGCGCAGATCGATCAGTTCGAATTCGGCATCGCCGCGACGCGATGCCGAGTCCAGAACCCACTGCGCGATCTGGGCACCGTTGCGGTTGGGGCGGGTACTGCCGAGGATGATGCCGATTCTGGTCATGTCCGGAGCTCCTGGATGGCTGAAAAACTGGTACGTCCTTTCGACGACGCAGCCGCCCGGAATGTCAGGCGATGGTCGTGCCCGGCGGCTCGCGGGCGTGACGGTGGGCCGGCACCCGGTTGCGCGGTGTGGGGATCGGCGCTGGTTACGATCGGTTTCATGCTGCGAGGACTTGCCGGTACAGCCGTGGTGGTCGGTGTGGCGCTGGCCGGTGCCGCCGGACCGGGTCTGGCCGAACCCGCCCATACCGCGTTCGCCGCCGGCACCGAGGGACTGGATCCGCTGCTGGCCGCCGCCTACACGATGGCCGAAAGCCAGGCCCACCAGCAGGGTGTTCCGCTCGAGATCGTGTCCGGGCATCGCACCCGCGAGGAACAGGAACAGCTGTGGGAGCAGGGCATCGCCACCTACGGCGGTCCCGACGCCGCGCGGCGGTGGGTGCTGCCGCCGGACGAATCCACGCACGTAACCGGTAAGGCCATCGACGTCGGCCCGCAGCAGGGCGCGCAGTGGATGCAGGACAACGGAAATCGGTGGGGGCTGTGCCGGACGTTCGACAACGAGTGGTGGCACTTCGAGTTGCAGACCTTCCCCGGCGGCGCCTGCCCGCCCCGGTGGCCCGACGCCAGTGTCCGTCCGCACCGGTAGCGCGAAACTCGCGAATCGGATAGCTACCAGTCGGTATTCAGCAAACTTTCGGAGACACGCCCATTGTCCTGTCCAATACCGGTGTGGCGCACTCGCGGATGGGGCACTGTAAATGTCTGGCGGTTTCCCGGCAGACGGGCCGGGACGCTCGAAGCGATGGAGGTTCGGGTGCAAGGGCGGGTTCCGGTACGGCGGAGCGGTGCGATACGTGGCAATGCGGTGCACAGCGAGACCGGACCGGACATACCCACGGTCCAGCTGATCCCCGAGACCGGTCTGTCCTCCATACCGTGCGGATGGCTGCTGCCGGAACTGCCCACCGCCCTGCTGATCGCGGTCTTCGTCGGCACCGGCTGGGTCGGCTACGCCGCCTCCGACCGGCCGATTCCCGATCCGCCGCTGACCGTCGTGGTCGCACCCGGCGACCGGGATACGCTGTCGGTCACCTTCGGCGACCGGTGAGCCGCGCCGGTCGCGAATATGCCTGGCGCGCAACGAATTTGGTTTAGCTGGTCGGTTCCAGCGCCTCGTCGAAAGTGATGCCGCCCTCGACGGTATGCGGGGTGCGGCGCCGGTTGGGCGAGCCCAGGGCGGTGGTCAGATCGGAGCCGTCGTGTTCGGCCAGCAGCGCCGAGGAATCCCATACCAGCAGCGTCGCGCTGACGGTGTTCTCGGCGGCCGAATGCGCGAGGTCGTAATGCGCGCACGCGGGCACGTGATCGTAGGTGATCCACAGGTCGTAGCCGGTCATGAACAGGTCGAGATCGAAATCGACCGACAGGCCGAGCAATTCGCTGCGACCGTTGTCGTCGACGCCGGCGAACGCCTCGTCCAGTGCGAGCAGTCGCGGCGCCTGCGGATCGGCCGAATCCAGCATCACGTGCGCGGCGGCGAACAGCGGAAGATGCAGTGACACCGACTGTTCGCCACCCGAGAGCGCGCTGTGCCGGGCGACGGTGAGCCGATCCTCGGAGCCGTCGGCGGTCACCAGGGTGAACGAGAACACCCGCCACGTCCGGTAGTCCAGCGTGGTGGCCAGAATCTCCGGATAGGACCGTTCCGGATGCGCCGCGCGTGCCGCCCGGATCTCGGCGGCGAAATGCGCACGCACAGTGGCCAACTCGTCGGGACCCAGATCGGCAGCGGCGCGGTCCAGCAGTTTGCACACCGCGCGCGCCGACTCCGACAGATTGTCCGCCAGCACCCAGTGCACCCCGATGGTGTTGCCCGAGGACATGCGCCGCTGCTTCATCTCCGCGCCCATCCGGGCGATGAGATCGCGGGCGTCGCAGGTGCGTTCGTGGATCTGCTGCGCCAGCCCGGTCAGCAGCGCGTCCTCGAGAATACGCCGCTCGGCATCGGTCAGCAGCAGTTCCTGATCGGCGCGAGCCGCGGCGATGCGGTCGGCGAAATCGGCCAGTGCCGCCATCCCGTTGTCGTCGTGCACCTGGACCACGGTCAGGCCGTCGGCCGCGTCCCATTGCAGGCGGTAGTCCTGGCGCGCGGAGGCCAGTGCGGCGTCGAATTCCTGCAGCGCCGCGGTCACCGCGCTGCGGGTCGACTTGCGGGCGGACTCCCCGGCGCGCACGGAAGTGGTGGCGGCGCAGAGGTTGTCGAACAACTCGTGCACCTCGACGGGCAGGACGGCGGTCTCGTTCTCCGGCCCGCCGGATTCGATGCGATACAGCAGCTGATCGGCCGTCGACCAGGCCGCCGGCGAACTCGGCCACCGGCTCTCGGTGGGCGCGCCCAGCAGCGAGAGCAGATCGGGCCGCGCGTAGGGCGCGAGTTGCCGCACGTCGGTGAGCAATTCGGTCAGCGCGGTGCCGAGCGACTCGTGGGCGGCGCGATAGGCGCCCTCGGCCGAACCGACCGCTTCGATCGCCTCGGCGGCGGCCTTGCGAGCGGCCCGCTGTTCGGCGCGGACGGCGTCGATGCGCTCGCGGGCCTGCTCGAGTTCGCGGTCGATATCGGCGGCGTCGGCGCCCAGCGCCTCACGCAGCGTCTCGAGTTTGCGCAATTGCTCCTCGTACCCGGCTCGCGCGGCTTCGGCCTCCTCGGCGAAAGCCTCGGCCAGATCGCGGGATTCGCCGAGCCGGTCGCTGGCCTCGCGGGCGCGTTCGGCCTCGCGTTGCTGGTCGCCGCGCAGCCGCAGCAGGGCGGTGCCGGTGTTCTCGAAATGGCGGACGGCCGCGGCGAGCGCGTCCAGCTCCGCGGGGTCGCGAGGCGCGTTGCGGGAGGCGGCGACCGCGCGCACCTTCTTGTCGGCCGCGGTGAACGCCGCGACCGCCTGGTCCAGATCGTGTTCGGCCTGCGCCGCCGCCTCGGTATGCGAGCGCAGAACTCCCGCCGCCTCGGACACCGAACGCAGCGCGGCGATCACCGCACTGCTGCGCGGCAAGTCCTTCGCGGCGGCCGCCAGCCGGGCCAACTCGCCGGAGGCCTCATCGGCATCCGCACGAGCGGTCTGTTCGGTCTGTTCGGCGGCGGCGATCTCCTCGGCCAACTCGGCCAGGCGCCGCTCCCGGCGTCGGGCCCGGGCGGTGGCGCCGATGAATTCGGCCTGCGGCTTGTGGTGGCAGCCGATCTGGACACCCTGCCGGAAACCGCCGTCACCGCCGACGGCAACGAGGTCGCCGACGTGGGAGCCGTTGTCGCTCAATGCGATAGAGGCCAGGATATCGGTGAGGTGGGTGCGCGAGGCCGTAGCGATCGGCGAATCGGCATCGTCGCCGACACCGTCCTCGACGACCAGCACCTGCGCGAGAGTGGGACCGTCGGGCCGGGCGGTGGGCGGGAGCGGCGTCAGGAAGGTGTCCGAATCAGCCTGCGGCGCCTCGTCATTCGCACCGACCCAGGCGTCGAGCAAGCCCGCGGCCTGTAAAGCCGCCTCGATCCCGGCGGCTCGCTCGGCATCGATGTCGTCGGCGAAACGCACCAGCCGCCACAGCGGTGCGCCGGGACGCGTCGTTCGGGCCTCGGCGCGGCTCTGCGGGGACGGGGGCGCGTCGTCCTGTTCGGCCGCGACCCGCTGCTGTTCGGCACGCAGCGCCGTGGTGCGATCGCGAGCCTGATCGGCGCTCGCGCGGGCCAGACGGCGGCGATCCCGCAGCGACTCGGTGAGCGATTCGGTGTGCTCGGCCAGCACCTGCGGCAGCGGCGGCGCATCGTCGCCGCCGGCCTCGGCGAGCGCGGCGTCGAGCGCCTCGAACAATCCGGCGGCCACGGGTGAGTACAGCTCACCGTGGGTGTTCCACCAACTACGCAGGGAGGCAGCGGTATTCGCGCGTGCCAGCGCCACCGCGGCCTCCGCCTCGGCCAATTCGGCGGCCGCGGTGTCGCGCCGGCGGGCCGCACGCTCGAGGGCTCGCTCCGCGCGGGTGCGGTCGGCCGCGGCGGCATCGGCCACCGTCATCGCCTGGCGCACCGCGCGCACATCGGCGTCGCGTTCCTCGGCGTGGCTGCGCACGGTGGTGGTGAGTTGTTCGGTGCGGGCCTGTTCCGGCAGGGCGGCCCAGGCGATTCCGGCCTCCTCGGCCGCCGCGCGCAGTTCGTCCTCACCGCGGGCCAGGGCCGCGGCGGCGGTGGTGACCGCGGCGGTGGCGCGTTCGTATTCCTCGCCGCGCTGGTCGGCCGCCTGCTGGGCCTTGGTCGCCTTGTCGCGGTGGACCGCCGCCGAGGTCTCGAGCCGCCGCACCGCATCGGCCAGATCGTCGAGCTGCTGCTTGCCCTCGTAGGCGCTGGACCGCTGCAGCGTCTCCCGATCGGTCAGGGCCTGCTCGTAGGCGCGATCGGCCTCCTCGGCGCGATGCTCGGCGGCGGCGCGCTCGGTCTCGCGCCGCTGCCGCAGTGCCGCGGCCGCGAACAGCGCGGTGCTGCCGTGGGTCACCGCGTCCAGCCGCGAGCGCACCTGATCCACATCCGACTTCGCCTGCACCGCAAGGTATTTGCGATAGACGTCGACGAAGGTGCGAGTGGCGGAGTCGGCGGCGACCAGCCCCTCGAGCGTGCGGCCGACCTCCTCCATATCGCTGAACGAGCGGGCGGCGTCGAGGATCAGCTGATCGTCGAGCGGGCGCAGACCGTCGGTGAGGGCCTGCGACAGTCCGCGCGGATCGAGGTTCTTGGCCAGCTGCGGGCGGCGCAGCGTCAGGATCAGATTGATCAACTGGTCGTAGCGCTGCACACCGAGGCCGAACATGCGCGCGTCGATCGCGGCGCGGTAGTCGACGGGGCGGTCCACGATCGCGTCGGTGCCGATCTGCTCGGCCAGCTGTTTGCGGGTGAAGGGCCGGTCGTCGGGTCCGATCAGCGAGAAGTCCACGCCCACCCGGCCGTCGGCGACGAAATACCACCGCGTCACCTTGTCCGAGGACCGGGTCGCGCGCATGCCGATGCCGACGGTGACCACCTCGGGATCCGACCAGCGCCCGCGCGCGAATTCCATCCAGACATAGGAATAGGCCGAATCCTGTTTGCGATAGAGCAGATTCGACTTCATCGTGCGCTCTTCACCGGCGAACGGATTCAACCGCCGCGGTTCGATGCGGCCGTCGAAGACGAAGGGGAACAACACCTCCAGGGCCTTGGTCTTGCCGGAGCCGTTCGGACCGCGCAGCACCAGCCGCCCGTCGGCGAAGCAGAATTCCTGATCGCGGTAGTCCCACAGATTGACGATTCCGGCGCGGGTGGGAATGAAGCGGACACCACCGTGAATGAGGTCCATGGTTACTCCGTCCCCTTTCCTGAGGTACTGGATCCCGCGGCGTCGGCCGGTGCGGTCGCCGGTTGCCCGGTGGCGTGCGCGCCCAGCGATCGTGCCGAGGCGAACAATTCGGTTTCGGCCCGCGTGCGCACGGTGACCACCGCGC
Organism: Nocardia sp. 852002-51101_SCH5132738; assembly: GCF_001665695.1. NCBI lineage: Bacteria > Bacillati > Actinomycetota > Actinomycetes > Mycobacteriales > Nocardiaceae > Nocardia > Nocardia sp. 852002-51101_SCH5132738. Next base: position 27,670 of record NZ_LZML01000041.1, read on the forward strand.
CCCGATAGCGGGCCAGCGCGGGCAGTGCCAGGACACCGCCGTCGACCATCTCCACCAGAGACAGCCGCGCCAGCAGACCGACCACCTCGGTGGTGAGCCCGCCCACGTCGGCCTGCCATTGAGCGGCGAAGGTCGAACCGTACCGCTCGGTGAGCGCGTGCACCGTCGCGCGAATCCACTCGTCGTCGACGAATGGATGGGTGATCGGCTCGGGACCTTCCTCGTCGGCCGGATCATCCGCGTCGCCGGGCTCCTGCGGCGCCGTGACCAGCGGCGCGAAGACGGTGGCCGCCGGAATGGCGGCATCGAGACCGTCGGCGATGCCGGTGGCGGCGGGCGGGCGCGGTTGCCGGGGCAGCGGATTGTCGATGTCGAGGACCCGGTCGGCGATCTCGCCGATCAGCAGCAGCGCGACCTGCGCGAGGGTTCCGGTGCTGGGGAAGCGCACATCGGAGAACCGGCCGGAGGTGTCGATCAAGGCCACACCCTCACCGCGGCGTTCGGCGCGCAGCCCGGTGAGCAACTCCACCTCCGCCACGATCTTCTCGCTGCCCAGCGCGGATTGTTCCGCCGCACCGAGGGTCTCGGTGTAGACGACCGGCAGTTCGATCAGCGCCCGCCGCACCCGGCGCGCGGCCGCGGCGCGCGACAGCACGGAAACCGTTGCGGCGGAATCGGTGTCGTCGGCGAGCAGGGTGCGCACACTGTGCAGGTGCTGCAACGCGCGCGGCGGCCGGAATATCGCGAACACCACCGAGCGGTCGATGTCGTAGAGTGCCTCACCCGCTTCCGGGTCGGCGGCCCAGCCACCGGCGTCGCCGTCGGCGAGGGTCAGGGCGCCGCGGGCGGCCAGCCAGGCCACCGCGTCCACGAACGCATCCCGGTCGGCAGCGCGTTCGGTCGACAGTTCCAGCCCTTCCACCCGCACGGCGTAGGCCGCGACCTGATCGGCCAACTCCGACAGCGTGATCTGATCACCGGCGCGACCGAGCGCCGCCAGGGCGAGGGAGAGATAGGCGTAGCGGCGACGGTCGAAGATACGATCGGCGGGGGTACGGGCGGGACGGCCGGTGTCGAGCCGGTCGGGGATCGGGAACAGCCGAGCCGTGGTCTCGGTGACCTCGAGCCGGTAACCGAGCAGCTCGGCCATGTCCTCGCGCAGTTCCGTGGCCCAGCGCCGGATCAACGGCAGCGCAATGCGATCCGGGAAGGTCCGGGTCACCAGATGATTGGCCAGCAGGACCCGCGCCGCGCGCTGGTAGCTGTCCAATGCGAGCGGGTCGATGGTTTTCGCGTGCATCACGACCGACCGGAGGCGGTGCGGGCGCGGGAATTCTCGCGCACCTCGAGCCGGCGGTGATCCAGATACAGCAGGCCCTGGGCCGTGCGCACCACCGTGGAGCCGGGATGTTCGCGGACCGTCAGCGTGACGCCGCTGTCGGATCCGGTCGTGCTCACCCGGCCGCTCACGGGCACCCACGCGGTCGAGGCGGCGTCGAGCAGCCGCAGCAGGACCTCGGTTTCACGTTCGTCGAGCACCCGGTCGTGCACATCGGCTGCGGCCAGCGACATCGCGGCCGCCGCGCGGGCCCGCTGCGTCTCCAACTGCGCCTGGCGCAGCCGCCGCACCCCGGCATCGTTGCGCACGAGCCGCGCGGGCGCGCCCGGGGTGGGCTGACGGCCGGTTTCGGCGAGCGTGCGCGCGATCTCCAGCGGCGCTGCCTCCCACCAGGATCGGTGGGCGGGAATGATGTCGGCGTCGGGATGTTCCATCGACAGGTGCCGGGGTTTGCCCAATCCGAAGACGACGTCGAACAGGGCGTGCGCACTGTCGGTGGTGGGCGCGGCGGCGAACCAACCGGCCAGATGCCGCAGCGCCGACTCCCGGCTCACCCCGCCCTTGCGTGTTTCGGTCACGCGGCGCAGCAGCGACAGCACCGCCGCGATCGCGCTCATGGTCGCCTCCCGCAACCGTTCGGCCTCGGTCGCCGGTGCGGATTCGGCGGCCGGGTCGGGCGCGCCGCGATCGCGGACCGCGACGAACCATCCGCGCAGCCCCTGCCAGCGAGCCCGCCAATCGGCTTCGCGCGCGCCGATGTCCAGCAGCACCCGCTCGTCACAGGACGCGGCGCGGGCGATCAGCGACTCGGCGCCGGTGTCGTCGACCTCGGCGATCGCGGCCGCCAGCCGGGGCGCGTAGCGGGCCAGATCCATGCTGAATTCGCGCATGTGCGCCAGCAGCGCATCCTTGTGTGCGAGAAAGGCTTCCGGCGTGGCCTCGGTCGTGCGGACCAGATCGCCGAGGGTCAGATAGAAATGCGCCGCGCGGTCGGCCAATTCGGACAGCGCGGTATCGAGTCGCTTCAGGATCCGGTACACCCGCTCGGCGTCCCCGCCGCGATTGGCCTGCGCCAGTGCTTGCAGATCGGCCAGCAGTTCCGGGAGCACCAGCCGCGACAGCGAGGCCTCGTCCAAGCGCGCGCCCAGGACCTCGTTCACCGCCCGGTACGCCTGATATCCGGCCTGCGAGAACTGATATACGTAGTGCCGGTTGCGATATTCGGCCAGGGTCGCCGCGCGGGTGCCGTCGTAACTGCGTTCCAGCACACCCCAGGTGTGCAGCTGTTCGAGCAGCGGCCCGATCTCGGTGGCGGTGGGGTGCGGGGCATCGAGCATCCGAGCCAGGGTGTCGGCCACATCGGAGGCATGCAGCAGCACCACATAGGCGGCACGCGCGTGATCGAAGGCGCGCAGCACCCACAGATAGTCGTTGCGCTTGTCGGCGGTGGCGAAGGAGAACAACCGCAGCCGATCCGCGCCCTCGATCACCGTCTCGTCCCGGGTGCGGGAGACGCCGTCGAACAGTGCGGGTTCGGCGGGTAGCAATCGGTCAGCGGACTCGGTCACCGGCACGAGCGTAATACCTGCCCGTGCGCCGCGGCGGCGCACCCGGGCCTCGGCGTGCCGTCACCCCGCCTCGGTGGCGACCGCGGAGCGTTCCACGGTCAGCAGGCTCTCCTCACTGTGCTCGCGATGATAGGCGGCGCCACCGCCGTTGAGGCCGAACAACCGCTTCGACCACAGCAACCACAGCACCGCGGCGATATTGATCACCAGGGCGCCGGCGCGGACGACGGTGATGCGCTCGGTGAGCTCGTAGATTTCGAGCGGTAGGAACAGCGAGGTGGCGATCACCGCGAAATACTCACCCCAGCGCTGCACGTACCACAGGCCCACGGCCTCCACGAATTCGATGACGGCGTACGCCAGCAACCCCGCCGCGATCCAGGTGAGCACGGTCGGCGACAGCGTCCAGCCCTTCTCGATGAACGCCACGATCTTGGAATTGTCGGGATTCCAGCCGATCTGGTCGGCGAGCGGACGGATCAGCGGCAGCTCGCGATCGAATGCGGCATGCAGCTGCTCCTGCGAATTGCGCACCTTGAACACCCCGGCGGCCAGCACCACGAACACCAGCCCGCGGATCACGCGTTCGGTGGCCAGCAGCCGCATTATCAGCCGGTCGCGCAGCAGCCGCCCGCGCGGCACCTCGGGCGCCGCGCCGGCCGGGCCGCGTCCGCGCGGTTCGCCGATCACGAAGTTCCCGCAGCGCAGACACCGCCAGGCTTCGCCGGCGGCCGTCGAAACATGCAGGCGCGCAGCCAGTTCCGCTTCGTCGGGGGCGTAGGTGGCGTGCCCGTGCCACGAGCAGCTGCGCAGACTGAAGTCCATTCGTCGCAGCGTACAACCCCGGCGGCATCGTGCAATTCAGCGGCGCAGGCGAATCCGCTCAGCTCATCGACAGGACCCGCAGCTGCTCGAGGTAGGTGCGAGTGCGGGGATCGGACGGATAGCGTTCGATCATCTCCCGCGCCGCCTCGCCCGCGATCCACAGCAGTGAGGGCAGCGAGCGGCGCTTGCCCTCGAACGCCCGCATCGCCTCGTCGACCGCGAGCTCCAGATCGCGATCGCGGACCGCTACGACGGCCAGCGTCAGCTGTGCCTCGGATACGCGCATCGGCTGACGGACCGAACCGTCGAGGCCCGTGGCGCTGCGGATCACCTGGCGGGCATAGGCTTCCGCCGGGCGGTTGTCACCGGCGACCCGGCAGCAATCCATGGCGTAGAAGTCGAACTTCTGCGCGTCGACCACGAAGTGGTTGTCCAGATTTGCCGGATTGTCCAATTGCCGCAAGATATTTCGGCCGCGCTCGAGGGCGCGTTCCATCGCCTCGCGATCGCCGATGCGGGCCCACGCCTTGGCCTGCTGCGCGGCCAGCTGCACGCCGACGCCCATGCCGCGGCAGTTGTCCAGGGCGGACTCGGCCACCTCGATCGCACCGCGGTAGTTGCCCTGCGTGATGGCGAACCAGGCCGCCATTTCCGCACCCCAGCCGACGATTTCGGGATGGTCGGCCTCCTGTCCCAGTGACAGGGCCGCGCGGCGGGTCGCCTCCGCGGCGGTGCGCCGGCCCAGGTCGTAGTCCACACATCCGACCAGCAACGCCACCCAACCGGCGAGGACCAGCACCTCGCGATGCTGGGCCAGGGTCAGCCGCCCGTCCAGCAGCGAGGTGATGCGCCGCAGCCACGCGGTGCCCTCGGTATGCAGTTCGTGCGGGTCGGCGAAGGGATATTCGCAGCACAGCCGCTCGGCGGTGATGCGAATGGCATCCAGTGTGGCCGAGGAGATGTCGGACATCCGTAGCCGGCCGATGAACTCGAGCGTGTCCATTCCCGTTGACGACAAAAGTTCGTCGTCCCGATTCGGGCGCGCCTTGGGGAAAAACGCCGCGGTGACGGTGTCGAACGCCGCCGCGATGACCGGCGCGTAGAAATCGTCCGGGCGCGACTCGCCCGATTCCCAACGGCGCCAATTGCGTAGGAGGGTACTGTCTGTCGGCAAGTTGTGGGATGACTTCGCGCGCATCGCACGGACGGCATCCGCTTGGGACCACCCCCGGGCGTCGCGTTCGGAGCGCATCCTGACAGCCCAGACGGGTCGATCGTCACTCACGGCCACGTCTGTAGTATCCCACCAGTTAACGCGAGTTGGACCCAATAGGGCACGCGGTTGTCCGTCATTGACATCTGCAATTGCATTTGCCGATGACGGATGCTCGATTCGGGCGGTTTTCCCGTCCGCAGAAGGTGATCCACTAGCAGGTGATCCACAACAGAACAGCGAGTCCCTTACACATCCAAACGGAGGTTCGGGTGGAAGCGTTGATCTATGGATACGTGCGTGACGATTTGGCCGACGGTCACGCCGCCGAGCTGGAGGATGCGATGTGCACCCTGGCCAGCGAAGTCGGCCTCTGCTTCGCCGCGACGTTCCATGAATCGACCCAGGGTGACGGCACCGCGTTCGCCGAACTCACGGCCGAGCTCAAGCGGGCCGAGGCACACCATGTGGTGGTTCCGTCCCTCGATCATCTTGCGGGCCAGACCATTCCGCGCGACGTGCTGATCGCGAAACTGGCTCACGACGCGGAGGCCCAGGTGCTGACCATCGAGACCTGACCGCGCGCGGCTGTCGCCGGACACGCGTCCGCGGGACCCGTCCGCCGGCCGAGTGTCCGGCGCCGCCACCGGCTACAAGCCGAATCCGCCCTTGCCGCCGCCTCGCCGGCGCAGATACTTCTCGAATTCCGCGGCGATCGCATCGCCATCGATCTTGGCCATCGCGTCGTCGAGGTCGACCGCGGCGTCGCCGCGCTCCTCCAGCGACCGCACGTATTCGGTGACCTCCTCGTCACCCTCGGTCATCTCGTCGACCGCGGACTCCCAGTCCTCGGCCTGCGCGGGCAACTCGCCCAGCGGCACCTCGATATCGAGCACGTCCTCGACCCGGCGCAGCAGCGCGATGGTCGCCTTCGGATTCGGCGGCTGGGAGACGTAGTGCGGAACCGCCGCCCAGAACGAGATGGCCGGCACGCCCGCTCGCACACACGCGTCCTGCAGCACGCCGGTGATGCCGGTCGGGCCCTCGTAGCGAGTTTGTTCCAGGCTGAACTGTTCGGCCGCTTCCTTGCTGTAGGCGGTGCCGGTGACCGGGACCGGCCGGGTGTGCGGCGTGTCCGCGAGCAGTGCTCCCAGAATCACCACCGTCGTGACCTGCAGTTGCTCGATCAGTTCGATGATGTCGGAGCAGAACGCTCGCCAGCGCATATTCGGCTCGATGCCGTGCAGCAACACGATGTCGCGCTCACTACCGGGAGGTGAGCACACCGACAGCGTGGTCGAGGGCCACTGGATCTCGCGGGTCACGCCGTCGACCTGGCGCACGGTCGGCCGATTGACCTGGTAATCGTAGTAGTCTTCGGAATCCAGTTCGGCCAGCGGTTCGGCGTCCCAGATCAGTTCCAGATGTTCGACGGCGCCGCTGGCGGCGTCGGCCGCGTCGTTCCAGCCTTCGAAGGCGGCGACGAGAACCGGATCACGCAACGTCGGCATTGCCGGATCGGATGAGGCACTGGGGTTCACCCGGTCAGCCTACGGCGTGGCGGCGGTGTCGTTCACCGCATATTGCGGGATACCGCGTGTCGGGAGCGATGTGGCACGGGCCGCCCGGTCCGGTGGTCAGGATTGTCGGGGCCGCCCACTACTCTGGGGTACATGTCTGTGTCCTCCCGCGCCGAGTTCGATACCACGTTGCTCGACACGCTTGCCCGGCGTGTCGTGATCGGCGACGGTGCGATGGGCACGATGTTGCAGGCCGCGGATCTGACGCTCGACGACTTCCGTGGCCTCGAAGGATGCAACGAGATCCTGAACGAGACCCGCCCCGACGTGCTGCGCGGCATTCACCGCGCCTACTACGAGGCCGGCGCCGACGCGGTCGAGACCAACACCTTCGGCTGCAACCTGCCCAACCTGGCCGACTACGACATCGCCGACCGGATCCGCGATCTGTCCGAGCGCGGCACCCGGCTCGCCCGCGAGGTCGCCGACGAGATGGGCCCGTCCGCCGACGGCACGCCCCGCTACGTCCTGGGGTCGATGGGCCCCGGTACCAAACTGCCCACCCTGGGCCACGCCCCCTTCGTCGCGCTGCGCGACGCCTACGCCGAGGCCGCGCTCGGCATGCTCGAGGGCGGCGCGGATGCCATCCTGATCGAGACCTGCCAGGACCTGCTGCAGGTGAAGGCCGCGGTCACCGGTAGCCGCCGGGCCATGGAACGGGCCGGGCGGCGCATTCCGATCATCACCCACGTCACGGTCGAGACCACCGGAACCATGCTGGTCGGCAGTGAGATCGGTGCGGCGCTGACCGCGATCGAGCCACTCGGCGTCGACATGATCGGTCTCAATTGCGCCACCGGCCCGGACGAGATGAGCGAACATCTGCGCCATCTGTCCAAGCACGCCCAGCTGCCGGTGTCGGTGATGCCGAACGCGGGCCTGCCGGTGCTGGGGGCCAACGGCGCCGAATATCCGCTCACCCCGGGCGAATTGGCGAGCGCGCTGCACGGCTTCGTCACCGAATTCGGCCTCGCGCTGGTGGGTGGCTGCTGCGGCACCACCCCGCAGCACATCCGCGAGGTCGCCGACGCGGTCACGAATGTCGCTCCGGCCGAACGCAATCCGGCTCACGAGCCGAGCGTGTCCTCGATGTACACCTCGGTGCCGTTCGAACAGGACGCCTCGATCATGATGATCGGCGAGCGCACCAACGCCAACGGCTCCAAGGCATTCCGCGACGCGATGCTGGCCGGCGACTGGCAGAAATGCCTCGACATCGCCAAGGACCAGACCCGCGACGGCGCGCACATGCTGGACCTGTGTGTCGACTACGTCGGCCGCGACGGCAGCGTCGACATGGCCGAGCTGGCGGGCCGGCTGGCCACCGCCTCGACGCTGCCGATCATGCTCGACTCCACCGAGCCGCCGGTGCTGCAGGCCGGTCTGGAACATCTGGGCGGGCGGTGCGCGGTCAACTCGGTGAACTACGAGGACGGCGCCGGGCCGGATTCGCGCTTCCAGCAGATCATGCGCCTGGTGGCCGAGCACGGCGCCGCCGTGGTGGCGCTGACCATCGACGAGGAGGGCCAGGCTCGCACGGCGGAGAAGAAGGTCGAGATCGCCGAGCGCCTGATCGCCGACATCACCGGCAACTGGGGGCTGGCCGAGAGCGACATCATCGTCGACTGCTTGACCTTCACCCTCGGCACCGGCCAGGAGGAGTCGCGGCGCGACGGCCTGGAGACCATCGAGGGCATCCGCGAACTCAAGCGCCGCCACCCGCAGGTGCAGACCACCCTCGGCCTGTCGAACATCTCCTTCGGCCTCAACCCGGCCGCGCGGCAGGTGCTGAACTCGGTGTTCATGCACGAATGTGTCGAGGCCGGACTGGATTCCGCGATCGTGCACGCCTCGAAGATCCTGCCGATGAGCCGGATCCCGGAGGATCAGCGCACCGCGGCGCTGGATCTGATCTACGACCACCGCCGCGAGGGCTACGACCCGCTGCAGACGCTGATGGCGATGTTCGAGGGCGTGTCGGCCGCCTCGGCCAAGGCCTCCCGCGCCGACGAACTGGCCGCGTTGCCGCTGTTCGAACGCCTGGAGCGGCGCATCGTCGACGGCGACCGCAACGGGCTGGAGCAGGATCTGGACGCGGCCATGCAGGAGGTGCCGCCGCTGCAGATCATCAACGAAACGCTGCTGTCGGGGATGAAGACCGTCGGTGAGCTCTTCGGCTCCGGTCAGATGCAGCTGCCGTTCGTGCTGCAGTCCGCCGAGGTGATGAAGGCCGCCGTGGCGCACCTGGAACCGCATATGGAGGCCACCGACGACTCCGGCAAGGGCCGCATCGTGCTGGCCACGGTCAAGGGCGACGTGCACGACATCGGCAAGAACCTGGTCGACATCATCCTGTCGAACAACGGCTACGAGGTCGTCAATCTCGGTATCAAACAACCGATTTCGGCGATCCTGGACGCGGCGACCGACAAGAAGGCCGATGTGATCGGCATGTCCGGTCTGCTGGTCAAGTCGACGGTGGTGATGAAGGAGAACCTCGAGGAGATGAACACCCGCGGGGTCGCCGACCAGTTCCCGGTGCTGCTGGGCGGCGCCGCGCTGACCCGCGCCTACGTCGAGAACGATCTGACCGACGTCTACGCCGGCGATGTGCACTATGCCCGCGACGCGTTCGAGGGCCTGCGCCTGATGGACGACATCATGACCCGCAAGCGTGGCGGCGCGGGCGATTCGGACAGTCCCGACGCCGAGGCCGAACGCGCCAAGGCCGCCGAGCGCAAGGCCCGCCACGAGCGGTCCAAGCGCATCGCGGCGGAACGGCGCGCCAAGGAGGTGCCCGTCGAGGTGCCCGAACGCTCGGACGTGGCCGCCGATCTGCCGGTGCCGGTGCCGCCGTTCTGGGGCACGCGGGTGATCAAAGGTCTTGCGGTGGGCGAATACTCGGGCCTGCTGGACGAGCGCGCGCTGTTCCTGGGGCAGTGGGGTCTGCGCGGGCAGCGTGGCGGCGAGGGGCCGAGCTACGAGGAACTGGTCGAATCCGACGGCCGCCCGCGGCTGCGGTACTGGCTGGACCGGTTGTCCACCGAGGGCGTGCTGCAGCATGCGGCAGTGGTCTACGGCTACTTCCCGGCCGTATCCGAGGGGGACGATGTGATCGTTCTCACCGAGCCGGACCCCGCTGCGCCGCAACGCTATCGGTTCACCTTCCCGCGTCAGCAGCGCGACCGGTTCCTGTGCATCGCCGACTTCGTGCGCTCGCGGAAGCTGGCCGTGGAGCGCGGACAGGTCGACGTGCTGCCGTTCCAGCTGGTCACCATGGGCCAGCCGATCGCCGATTTCGCCAACGAGCTGTTCGCGGCGAACAACTATCGCGACTACCTCGAGGTGCACGGCATCGGCGTGCAGCTCACCGAGGCGCTGGCCGAGTACTGGCACCGCCGGATTCGCGAAGAGCTTGTGCTGGAAGGACATTCGGTCGCCGACGAGGACCCCGCCGAGGTGACGGATTACTTCAAACTCGGCTACCGTGGCGCACGCTACTCCTTCGGTTACGGGGCCTGCCCCGAACTCGAGGATCGCGCGAAACTGGTGTCGCTGCTCGAGGCGGACCGGATCGGCGTGTCGCTGTCGGAGGAGTTGCAGCTGCATCCGGAACAGTCCACCGATGCCTTCGTCCTGCTGCATCCGGAAGCAAAATACTTCAACGCGTAGGATTTTGGCGTTTCCGGGCGTCACGCAGAGTGGCAAGGCGGCTCGGCGTGTGAGCGCAGGAGGGGTTGGACACCATGAGTTCAGATCGGCTGATCGCCGGGCGGTACCGACTGGCCGATCCCATCGGCAGTGGAGCCATGGGGGTCGTGTGGCGCGCCAGTGACGTCCGGCTGCGGCGCACCGTCGCGGTCAAACAGCTGTTGCTGGCGCCCGGGCTGACCAAGGCGCAGGCGCTCGAGGCGAAGATGCGCGCGATGCGGGAGGGACGCATCGCGGCGCGGTTGCACCATCAGAACGCGGTCACCGTCTTCGACGTCGCGGAGGAGGATGGCCAGCCCTGGCTGGTGATGGAATACGTCGACGCGCAGAGCCTCGCGGCGTTGATGCGCGACAAGGGGCCGCTCGAGCCGCGCGAGGTGGCCCGGATCGGGGCGAAGGTCGCCGCGGCGCTGGCCGCCGCGCACGACGCCGGCATCGTGCACCGGGACGTGAAGCCCGCGAACATCCTCGTCGCCGACAACGGGACGGTGAAGATCACCGACTTCGGGATCTCGCGGGCCGTCGGCGACGTCACGGTCACCTCGACCGGCTTCCTGGCCGGCACTCCGGCGTATCTGTCGCCGGAGATCGCGCGCGGTGAGGATCCGGAGCCGGCGTCGGACGTGTTCGCGCTGGGGTCGACGCTGTATGCGGCCGTCGAGGGCGCGCCGCCGTTCGGTGAGGGCGACAACCCGCTGGCGGTGCTGCATTCGGTGGTCAGTGCCAAGGTGCCCGAGCCCAAGCGCGCCGAATCGCTGGGCCCGGTGCTGATGAGCCTGCTGGCCGCCGACGGCGCCGACCGGCCGACCATGCGGGAGGCGCAGCAGGCGCTCGAGGCCGTCGCCGACGGCCGATCGGCGGCGTTGGTTCCCGCGGCCACCAAGGTGCTGCCGCAACCGGGCGCCGACGCCGCGGCGACCACGGTGCTGTCGGCTCCCGAGAAGACAGCGCCCGCGCCCACCCCCGCGGGTGCCGGATCCACGGCGAAAACGCCCGCGCCGCAACCGAAACCGGGCCCGCTGCGCGATCGGCGGATCTGGGCGGTCGCCGCTGCCGCCGTTCTCGTCGTCGCGGTGATCATCGGTTTGGTGGCGACGTCCGGGTCCGACGACAACCACACCGCGGCGGCGGGGGACGGCACCACCTCGGCGCCGGGGCAACCCTCGGCGACCGCCTTCGCGCCGCCCGGCGCCGCGACCCCGGACGCGCCCGGTGGATCCTCATCCAACGGTGCGGGGGGTAGCGCGTCGCTCGGCAGCCCCGTGCCCAGCGGCCAGGTCCCGCCCGGCCCGGCGCCGAGCGGCGCCCCGGCGCCCGGCGCGAGCGCCACCCGGCCGGCCCCGCCCGGAACCAGCGCGCCCTACGGCCCTGCCCAGCCGGCCGATATCGCGAGCTTCATCTCCGGCTACTACGGCATGCTGCCCGGTAACACCAGCGGCGCGTGGGCCGAGCTGGCACCGTCGTACCAGTCCCAGACCGGCGGCTACGCGCAGTACTCGAATTTCTGGTCGACGGTGTCGTCGGTGCGGGTCGGCGGGGTGACCCAGAGCGGTCCCGGGCGGGCGGTCGCGACGCTCACCTATACGCTGAAGAACGGGACCGTCACCTCCGAGAGCCGCTGGTTCACGGTGGATACGGCCACCGGCCGGATGCTCATCACCGCGTCGGGAACCTGATGCGGAATCGGAAGGAGAGCTCCGGGTGACTGTGGCCGCCGTGCTGTGGGATATGGACGGCACCCTGCTGGATTCGGAGAAGCTCTGGGATATCGGCGTGCGCGAACTCGCCGAGGAGCTCGGCGGCCGGATGACCGACGCCATCCGGCACGCGCTGATCGGCGCCGACGCCCGCAACGCGCTGCGGATCCTCTTCGACGGCCTGGGCCTGGAGCTCGACCCGGCGGCGATGCTGGCGGCGGGCCAGTGGCTGGAGCGCCGGGTCACCGAACTGATGGCCGGGCCCATCCCGTGGCGGCCCGGTGCCCAGGACGCACTGGCTACGCTGCGGACGGCGGGCCTGCCGGCCGCACTGGTGACCAACACCAAGCGGTCGATCACCGAGCTGTGCTTGGAAACGCTGGGCCGTCACATGTTCGACGTCTCGGTCTGCGGCGACGAGGTCGACAGCGGCAAACCCGCGCCCGATCCCTATCTGCGCGCCGCGCGATTGCTCGGTGTCGCCCCGGAAGAGTGTGTGGCCGTGGAGGATTCGCCGACCGGCTCGGCCGCCGCACTGGCCGCCGGATGCCGGGTGCTGGTGGTGCCGTGTGAGATCGCGGTCCCGGCGCGGCCCGGACTCGAATTCCGCGAATCCCTGGTAGGCCTCACCGTCGACGAGCTTGCCCTGGTTCACGCCGGCGTCCGCTGACCCGCACCACCGAGTTCGCCGGTGCGGGCACGGCGCGGAGTCGGCGTGGCCTCGGTAGGTGGTCGGCGCCGACGCGCCGCTCGGGTGGCACCAGTGGTGCGATTTCGGCGCGCGACGCGACGGCCAGCTTCCGCAGGACGGCGGCTATCTGGGCGTCCACCGTGCGCGCCGAACTACCCCGCCGGTCCGCAATGGCGCTGTTGGTCCACCCGGCCGCCGCGAGCGCGGCGACCTCCTGCTCGGCCCGAGTCAGCAGATCCCATTCCGGTGCGTGCGGTGCGACCGCGAACTCGTCCGGCACGGCGATGTCACAGGCGAGCCGGCTGATCTGCCGCAGTGTCGTGCATACCTCGGTTCCCTCGCGATAGGCCGCGTCGAAGGTGTGCGCACCCACGAGCCGCCGGATTCCGTCCGCCGCGTGGTCGGTCTCCGCCACGAAGGGCCGCAGCTGCGCGATGTCGACGCCGAGCCGGCGGCGCAGCGCCGCGGCGGCGCCGAGCAGCCGCGCGATCTCCACGGCCGTCGTGTGCGGTGCGGCCGCCGGCGGCGCGGCGAGAGTCAGCCGCGCCAGTGCCCATGCCCGCGCGTGGACGGACCTGGCGCGCCAGGGTGGCGGGCCCGGCCGCGGCGGCCCGCCGCGCGTCGCCGTGCAGGGTGTCGGCGATGATCCGCGCGATCTCGGCCCACGACTTCGCCCAGTCCGCGCCCGAATCCGACACCGCCTCGAGGTGGCGGGCGGTCACGGCGAGGGCCTGCTCGGAGGTGCCGAGGAAGGCGGCGGCGAGTGCCTCGAACAGCGCGCTGATCGCCACATGCCCGTAATCCGCTGCGGCGGTGAATTTTTCGCGGGCGCGCGCCAGCAGCACCAGCGCGCGCACATCCTGGTCGACGAGCATCAGCCGGCAGCCGAGGGTGAAGGCCACCGGCGCCGGGAGCGCAATGTCGGCGGTGGGATCGGCGGCCACTCGGGCCCGTGCCGCAGGGTCGGGCACCGCGGCCGTCACACAGCGATCGAGTAACGCCTCGGCCTCCTCGGGCAGGCCCTGGCACAGGCAGATCCAGGCGATCGTCGCCATCGCCCGGATCCGCAGCGGCTCGGGCGCCGAGGTGGCGGCGGCCAGCGTCTTCTCGGCGCGGCGCCGTGATTCGCGCAACGAACCCCGGAAGAAGGGGACGTGCAACGCGATCATTCCCAACGCGATCTCCAGCCCGGCCACCGCGTCGTCGGGCGAGTCCAGGCTGCGATCGATGGCGACCAGCAGGTTGTCCCACGCCGCCCGCGCCCACTGTGGCAATCGGCCGTCGCCGTCGTCGGTGCTCGTGATGCGGTCGCGGTAGTAGCGGCGGTGCCGGTCCGCGAGCCGCCGCGGCTCGCGCGGATCCCGTTCGGCCAGGCGCTCCCGGGCGAACAGCCGCAGACTCTCCAGCAGCGAATAGCGCACCTCGCGGGCGCTCACATGCACGGTGACCAGCGATTGGTCGGCCAGCCGTTCCAGCAGCTCCTCGATGTCGGCGGCGGCCGGCTCCGCCGCGGCGTCGGGTCCGGCGCACACGGCCACGATCGCGTCGAGGTCGGCTCCCACCTCGAGACTCGGATCGTCCTCGGCGTCGGCCGGATTGACGTCGTATCCGGGCGCGAAAACCGACATCCGCTCGAACAGCAGCCGTTCCCGCGCATCGCACAGTTCGAACGACCACGCGATCACGTCGGTGATACCGCGATGCCGGGCATCCGCGCCGATCACAGTGGCGGGCGGCCAATGCAGACGGGTGTCGCCGGCGCGGCCGTCGAGATCGCGCAGAATCATGGCCGGTGGCCGCCGCCGCAACCGCGCCGCGGCGAGGCGGATGTGCAGCGGGTAGTGGTGCAGATGCCGGCAGATGGATGCCACCGTCTCGGCGGTGTCCGGGCTCAGCACGGTACCGGTCAGCGCCGCGCGCCGGTGGAACAACTCCTCGGCTTGGCGCTGGGTCAACGGTGGAAGCGGTAGGAGCTGTTCGTCGATCCAGCCGATGGGGCGGCGGCTGGTGGCCAGGACCCTCAGGCCCGGCACCGTCTCGATCAGTTCGGCGATCACTTGACCGGCGCCCTCGGTGACGTGCTCGCAATTGTCCATGACCAGCACCGGGGGCGTGGCGCCGGCATCGAGGGTTTCGATCAGCGCCGGCCACGGTGCCCGCCCGGAGAAGTCGTGGTCGGCGACCGCGCGGACCACCTCGTCGGCGACTCCGGCCGCGTCGGTGCCCGCCGCCAGCCGGGCCAGGCGCACCCAGTGCACGCGCCCCTCGCCGGTCCGCGGCAACCGGTGCACGGCCTCGGTGACCAGGCGCGTCTTGCCCAGACCACCCGCGCCGATCACCGTGATCAGCCGCGCGGGCCCGGAGAGCAGGGTCGCCAGCCGTTCCAGTTCCGGTTCGCGGCCGATGAATTCGTCGGAGGTGGTCGGCACGGTGCCCACCCGCAGTGGCGCCATCTCGCGACCCTACCGTCCGCGCGCGGCGGCCGGACCGGCAGCGGCGCGCCGCGCGACGTTGTGGTGGCGAATATCGCTGGCGCACATGGTTACTCGAGGGTTTGTGAGGTTTCCCAATGATATCCGGGAATCTGCTGTGTAATGGCGCCCGGCAGGTCACAATGATCTTCATGGCGGCGACAGGGGGTTGTGGCAACGTGGGTGCACCGAGCCGGGACGGCGAAACAGCTGGGGCAGAAGGTAGTTCGGAACGGGTCGACGCGGCGGCGGCCCGTCCGGCCCTCGCTGCCGTCGTCGATACCGAGCGCTATCCGCTCGACGCACCCGGCAGCGCCCGGTGGGACGAGGTGGTGCGCCGAGCGCGCGACGACCTCGCCGCCGACGGCTGCACCGTCCTGCCCGGATTCGTGCGCCCCGATCTGCTGGCCACGCTGCGCGACGAGGGCGCCGAGCTCGCTCCGCACGCCTATTACACGGTCGAGAAGGTCAACGCGTACAACATTCCGCTCGACAGCGACCTGCCTCCCGACCATCCGGCCACGATCGTGCTCGAGCGTGGAAACGCCTTCGTCGCGCGGGATCTCATCCCGCCCACCGCGGTGATCCAGGTGCTCTACACGAGCGCGGCGTTCCAGCGATTGGTCTCCGAATGCTTCGGGTTGCCACAGCTGCATGAATACACCGATCCGCTGGCGGGATTGTGTCTCAACGTGGTTGCGCCCGGCATGTCGCATCCGTGGCATTTCGACACCAACGAATTCACGGTCTCGATGCTGACGCAGGAACCGGATGCGGGCGGTGTCTTCGAATACTGCCCGCGCATCCGGACGCCGGAAGCGGAGAATCTGGCCGATGTGCGGGCCGTGCTCACCGGATCGGGCGACTCCTTCATCCGGCGGCTCACGCTGCGCCCCGGCGATCTGCAACTGTTCCAAGGCCGTTTCTCCCTGCACCGGGTCTCGCCGGTGGAGGGCACCACCCAGCGCCACAGCGCGATCTTCGCCTACAGCGACCGCCCGGGCATCGTGGGGGCGGTCGAACGCACCCGGCAGCTGTTCGGGCGGGTTCTTCCGGACCATCTGGCCGCGGCGGGCAATGCCGTACGCGGTGACCGACTTCTCGACTGATCACCCGTTCGACTCAGGAGGATCGCCCGTGACGGTTTCGATGCACAGCACCGGAAAAGCTTCGTTCGACGACATCTACGACCGCCCCGATCCGAGCGCCTACTGCCGCCGGATGGCCGAATTGGACTACTGCATACCGGAATTGGCCAAACCCGCCTTCCTGGAACTGTTCGCCGACTACGAGGCGCGCACCGGCACCGTGCCGACCGTCCTGGACCTGGGGTGCTCCTACGGGGTGAACGCGGCGCTGCTGCGCTTCGGGACCACCGTGGCCGATCTGGCCGAGCACTACGGTGACGCCGATACCGCCACCTGTATCGCCCGCGACCGCGCCCGCCTGGTCGCCGACGACCGGCTGCCCCAGATCCGCTTCATCGGTATGGACGCCTCCGCGCCGGCGTTGGACTACGCGGCGGCCACCGGACTGCTGCACGAGACCGTCCACGCCGATCTGGAGGCGGGCGATCCCACCGAGGCACAGCGCAAGATCATCGGCTCGGCCGATCTGGTGATCTCCACGGGCTGCGTCGGTTACGTCACCGGCCGCACCCTCACACGGGTGGCTCGCGCGCACGGCACCCGGCTACCGTGGATGGCACACTTCGTGCTGCGGATGTATGCCTTCGAACCGATCGCGCGCGAACTCGCCGCCCTGGGGTACCGGACCGAGCGCCGTCCCGGCACCTTCCGGCAGCGCCGTTTCGCCTCCGCCGCCGAACAGCAACAGGTACTGAATACGCTGACCGCCAACGGAATAGATCCGACCGGCTACGAATCCGACGGCTGGCTGCACGCCGAACTCTACATATCCACACCGACCCCCGAGGACCGCCCGTGACCGACCGTACCTTCGCCTTCGACGATCAGCTGCCGCGCGTGCCGCTGCCCACGCTCGACGACAGCTGCGCGCGTTTCCTGCAGTGGTCGCGGCCGCTGCTGTCGGAGGACGAATTCGCCGATACCGAGCGCGCCGTGGCCGATCTGCTGCGCGCCGACGGTCCGGCCCGGATCCTGCACGCCGATCTGGAGCGGTTCGACCGCACCCCCGGTGTCGGCAGCTGGCTCGACGAGTTCTGGCCCTCGCGCTATCTGGGCCGTCGCGACCGGATCGCGGTCAACGCCAACTTCTTCTTCCTGTTCCGCAACGACACGCCACTGGCGCAGTCCACCTCGGACCAGCAGGCCGATCGCGCCGCCGCGCTGATCACCGCCGCGGTGAACTACAAACTGCTGCTCGATCGGGAGGAGATCCCGCCGGTCGTGCAACGCGGAGCGCACTTTTCGATGGCGCAGAACAAATTCCTGTTCTCCGAGACCAGGATTCCCGGCGATCCGCAGGACAGCGTGCGCGTGCCCTACAGCGATGAATGGCCGGGCCCGTCGCAGGCGCGCCACATCGTGGTCTTCCACCACGGCGCCATGTTCCGGATGGAGGTCATCGGCGCCGGCGGGGCGCCGCATGCCCCGGAGGACCTCGCCGACGGTCTGCGGGCCGTGCTCAAGGCGGCGCCCGATCAGCTGCCCGTCGACTCCTCGGCCGGACATCTCACCACCATGGCGCGGGCCGAATGGGCCGGCGTGCGGGGCCGTCTGCTGGAAGATCCGGTGAACGCGGCGGCGCTGGAGGCGATCGAAACCGCACTGTTCTGCGTCTGCCTCGACGATGTGACCCCCGCCGATCAACTCGCGGCCAGTGACCAGCTGCTGCACGGCGACAGCGGTAGCCGGTGGTTCGACAAGGCGGTCTCGCTGATCGTCTTCGCCGACGGCAGCGCCGGTATCAACGTCGAACACTGCGGACTCGACGGCACCACCATCCTGTCGTTCGTCGACCGGCTGCTCGAGGCTCCGGCCGCCGAGCATGCCGCGCAGTCGGGGGCGCAGCCCCAGGGGCTGCCCTCGGTGGAGCCGATCGAATTTCGGCTCGACGATCGGTTGCGCGGTGAGATCTCCTCGGCCGCAGCCGCATTCGCGCAGTTCGTCGCAGATAACGCGACGACCACGGTGTCGTTCGACCATTTCGGCACGGCCCGCGCCAAGGAGCTCGGCATCTCGCCGGACGCCTTCGCGCAGCTGAGCTATCAGCTCGCCCATCAGCGCAGCAAGGGAATGATCGGGGCCACCTACGAATCGATCGCGACCCGGCAGTATCGCAACGGCCGCACCGAGGCCATGCGCGTGGTGACCCCGCAGATCCTGGAATTCGTTGCCGCCATGGACGATTCGTCGGCCGATGCGGCGACGAAGCTGGCCGCCGCCCGCGCGGCCGCGACCGCCCATGTGGAGCGCGCCAAGCAATGCCAGCGCGGCGAGGCGCCGGAACAGCATCTCTGGGAGCTGCAGTGGGTGCAGCGCCGGCGAGGCGCCGAACTGGGCGCTACGGAGCCGATGCCCTTCTTCGACAGCCCGGGCTGGATCATCACCCGCGACGACTATCTGAGTACGAGCTCGGCGCCTTCGGCGAATATCGAATACTTCGGTTTCGGCTGCACCAGCCAGAAGTGCATCGGCATCGCCTACGTCCTGCTGCCGGATCGCTGGAACATCTACCTCGCGACGCCGAAATCGGTTGCGGAGCAGATGTATCGGTTCGCCGACGAACTGCGGACCGCGGTGTCGGAACTGGAGGAATTGCTCGCCTCCGCCTGATCGGGGACTGCGCCCGAGCCGACCGACACCCGAACCGGGAGACAGGCGGCTCGGGTGCCGGTCGTATCGGGGGGATGGTCGCGGCAAATTGCTGTCGCGCGAGACTGTCTCGGTCACAACGGGTTTCGGTCCACAGGTGCCGTCACCGGAGCGCAGGCTCCGTGCGGAGCGGTCTCGATCCGTGGTGGGCATGCACCCGGATTGCTAGCCTCGTTCCCGTGGTCGACTCGGTGATGCCGCGGTTCGCCTGGCGCCAGGTGACACCGGCGGATTTCGCGCTGCTCGGGCATTGGCTGGCCCAACCGCATGTGCGGCGATGGTGGCATCACGACTTCGACGCCGCATCCGTCGAACGCGATTTCGGGCCGGCCGCGCGCGGGGAGGTGGCCGCCGAAGATCTGCTCGTCAGTGCCGACGGCGAACCCGTCGGGCTGGTGCAGCGTATTCGCTGGGCGGACTGGCCCGAGTATGTGGAGCAGGTGCGGCCGATACTCGACGTGCCCGGCGAGGCCGTGTCACTGGACTACCTGATCGGCGAGCCGGGGCGGGTCGGCCGCGGCCTGGGTTCGGCGATGCTGCGCGCGGTCGTCGCGGCGAGCTGGGCCGACTATCCGCGCGCCGACTGCATCGTCATTCCCGTCGCCGCCGCGAACCGGGCATCCTGGCGGGCGCTGGAGAAGGCCGGTCTGCACCGGGTCGCGGAAGGGGAGCTGCCGCCGGACAACCCGATCGACGACGGATGGCATTACATCTATCGCATCGACCGCCCGCTCGAGGCGCCGGCAGCACCGCCGCCGGGTGCCGGACGGTGATCGCGCGCACACCGGCGGCAACCGCGGCGCCCCCGCCGATAACCGATTGCGGGACATATGCGGTCGTCTGAAAGAATGGCGTCCCGTGAAGACTTTCGAAACCCTGTTCGCCGAGCTGCAGGATCGTGCGGCCAACCGTCCGGAAGGTTCCGCAACCGTGGCGGCATTGGACGCCGGGGTCCATGCGCAGGGCAAGAAGGTGATCGAAGAGGCCGGTGAGGTGTGGATCGCCGCCGAACACGAGACCGACGAACAGCTGGCCGAAGAGATCTCCCAGCTCCTGTACTGGGTGCAGGTGCTGATGGTGGGCCGCGGTCTGCGGCTCGAGGACGTGTACCGACATCTGTGACGGGTGAGACCCGGGCCGCCACGGCTACCGGGCGAAACGGTTCGACCGCTCCCTGACACCTTTGTCCGCCACCCGTCCCGAAAGGACATCCCATGCTTCGCGTCGCAGTCCCCAACAAAGGCGCACTTTCCGAATCGGCCGTGGAAATTCTCACCGAGGCCGGTTACCGCAAGCGCAGCGATTCGCGCGACCTGTCGGTGATCGACAACGCCAACCAGGTCGAATTCTTCTTCCTCCGCCCGAAGGACATCGCCATCTACGTCGGGTCGGGTCGCCTCGACCTCGGCATCACCGGCCGCGATCTGGCCCTGGATTCCGGCGCCCCGGTGCAGGAACGCCTCGGCCTGGGTTTCGGCCGCTCCACCTTCCGCTACGCAGCCCCCGCCGGACGGGAATGGAAGGTCGAAGACCTCTACGACAAGCGGATCGCCACCAGCTACCCGAATCTGGTGCTGCGGGATCTGCAGCGCCGGGGGATCGAGGCCGAGGTGATCCGCCTCGACGGCGCGGTGGAGATCTCCATCCAGCTCGGGGTCGCCGACGCCATCGCGGACGTGGTCGGCTCCGGGCGCACCCTGCGTCAGCACGATCTGGTCGCCTTCGGCGATTCGCTGTGTGATTCGGAGGCCGTGCTGATCGAGGCCACCGGCTCCGATCACAGCGACAAGGCCCGCAACCAGCTCATCGCGCGGGTGCAGGGTGTGGTCTTCGCCCAGCAGTACCTGATGCTCGATTACGACTGCCCCAAGGATCTGCTCGACCGGGCCGCCGCGATCACGCCTGGTCTGGAGTCGCCGACCGTCTCGCCGCTGACCGATCCCGACTGGGTCGCCGTGCGCGCGCTGGTGCCGCGTAATCAGGGCAACGACGTGATGGATCAGCTCGCCGACCTCGGCGCCAAGGCGATTCTGGCTACCGATATTCGTTCCTGCCGCGCCTTCTGACCTCGCTCGACGGCGCCGCGGTCATGGATGCGGCACCGTCGCGGCAGCGTCGTCCGGCCAGCCCGGATACGGCGGCGGGGTACCGCCGTAGGCCGGGCACAGCGGGCGGTACTCGCAGAATTTGCAGCCCCACCCCGGCCGCGGCGGGAAATCTCCCTCGCGGCCGACGGTGGTGATCGCCGCCCACAGCGCCGACACGATGCGCTCGAACCGGACGAGTTCGTCCGCGTCCGGCGCATAGGTCAGGATCTGCCCGTCGCGCAGATACAGCAGCCGCAGCTGGGCCGGGGCCACCCCCCGGGTGCGGTACATGATCAGCGCATAGAACTTCAGCTGGAACAGCGCCTTCTGCTCGGCATCCGGTGCGGGAACGCGCCCGGTCTTGTAGTCGACGACCCGCAACCGGCCGTCCGGCGCGATATCGATGCGGTCGACATATCCGCGCAGCGGCGAGCCGTCCGCCAGCCGGACCTCCACCAGCGATTCACAGGATTCCGGGTCGAATCCGGTGGGGTTCTCGAGGTGATAGTAGTCGCGGACCAGGCGGCTCACCTCGTCGAGAAACGGTGGGAGACCGCCCTGTTCGAGCACCACCTCGATCTCGGGGCGATCTGCCAGCAAACGCTGCCAGGCCGGTTCCACCAGCGCCGCGGCCCGCTCCGGAACGCGTTCACCACTGGGTAGCCCGTACAGCGATTCCAGCACCGCGTGCACCACCGTTCCGCGTACGGCGTCGCGTCCGGGTGTTTCCGGAATGCGGTCGATCGCGCGTAATCGGTATTTGAGCGGACATTGTTTGAAATCGATTGCCCGCGAGGGCGACAACGCCGGCCCGCGGGAAACGGCCGGTAATTCGGGCGGGGTCGCCGTCGGTGGTGCGGACATACCTGGCAGGCTATCGGCGGGTACCGACACATTCCGCGGCGCGATACCGCCGCCGGAAATGACGCGCAGGAGAACGGAGATTCATGACGGCCAGACGGACCGGCCCATTCACCACGGGGGACCGGGTGCAGCTGACCGATGCCAAGGGCAGGCAACACACCGTCGTCCTGGAGCCGGGCAAGGAGTTCCACACCCACAAGGGACCGATCCGCCACGACGAGCTGATCGGCGCCGACGAGGGCTCTGTGGTCCAATCCGCCAACGGCACACCGTATCTCGCGCTGCGGCCACTGCTGGTCGACTACGTGCTCTCGATGCCGCGCGGTGCGGCGGTGATCTATCCCAAGGACGCCGCTCAGATCGTGCACGAGGGTGATGTGTTCCCCGGTGCGCGGGTGCTCGAGGCCGGCGCCGGATCGGGCGCGCTGACCTGTTCGCTGCTGCGCGCGGTCGGGCCGAGCGGCAGTGTGCGCTCCTATGAGATCCGCGAGGACCATGCCGAGCACGCCGTCCGCAATGTCGAGCGATTCTTCGGCGAACGCCCGGACAACTGGACGCTGACCCTGGGCGACGTCGCCGACTACGACGGCGAGCAGGTCGACCGGGTGGTGTTGGACATGCTCAAACCGTGGGACGCGCTGCCCGCGGTATCGCGTGCGCTGATCCCCGGCGGGGTCCTGATCGTCTACGTCGCCACCGTCACGCAGCTGTCGGAAATCGTGGAGGCGCTGCGTCAGCAACAGTGCTGGACCGAGCCGCGGTCCTGGGAGTCGCTGGTGCGGCCGTGGCATGTGGTCGGCCTGGCGGTCCGTCCCGAGCATCGTATGCAGGGGCATACGGCCTTCCTGGTGAGCGCCCGGCGCCTCGCCGACGGTGTGGTGGCGCCCAAGCCGCAGCGGCGGCCCTCCAAGGGCTGAGCGAGCGGCTGAGGCCTTCCTCTCTCGGGCCGTGCGGCGCTCAGGGCTGGCAGGGCGCCATACCCATCGCCAGGATCTGGCAGGCGGAGGCGTCGGACAGCTGCCAGCCGGCCGCCGAGTGCTGCCAGGTCATCGGCATCGGGCCGGCCGGGCCGTGCGGCGAGGTGATGGTGACCTGGCCGGTGGCCTGATCGCCCTCGGTCTTGACATCGGCGACGGTGAAGGTGATGGTGCCGTAGTTGGCCAGGCCCTTGGTCATGGTGTCGATGTTGGCGGCTCGTTTACCCCCTCCGACCACCAGCTTCTCCTTCTCGGCGGTCGGCTTGGCCGGATCCACGAAGCCGTTGAGGGTGGTCTGCAGTTCCTCGGCGGTGGGGGCGGGCGCGGCGGCGGCGCTCGTGGCGGCGGCTGCGGCCGAGGTGGCCGTCGTGGTGCCCGTCGGCGTGGAGTCCTGGGAATTGTCGGACCCGCATGCTGTCATAGCGGTAACGGCGAGCGCGGTAAAGGCGGTAGCCGTGGCAAGGCGGAACCCGGCAAGATGCATCCAGGAGCGACGCAGACCGGAAACACCGGCGGTCCGCGTGGCGTTGCTCCCGGTGCGGGTACTGCCACCGAAGGGAGTAGCGCTGTGGCGGGTAGGAAGGAGCATCGACTAGACCTTTCGGTTCGGTCCGGCGAAATCGCTCGCCGAATGCAGGTTAGGGCAGGCTAACATGGTTGCCCGGGCTGGTACCGCAGCTGAGATGTGATCACGACGAAACCATGTCGGAAAGCGAGAACGGTTCGCGCCCGGTAGCGTTGATAGACCGGGACTGGGAGGAGCAGCATCATGAGCCCCATCGAGAATTCGGATTCGGCGGCCTGGAGAGAACTCGAGGTGGTACGCGCCGAGGCGGCTGCACTCCGTAGGCAACTCGCCGACTCGCCGGATCGTTCAAGGGAATTGGAAGCTCGTATCGATTCGCTGACGATTCGCAACACCAAACTGATGGACACCCTCAAGGAGGCCCGTCAGCAGTTGGTGGCGCTGCGTGAGGAGGTCGACCGGCTGGGCCAGCCGCCCAGCGGCTACGGCGTGCTGATCGGTGTGTACGAGGACCAGACGGTCGACGTGTTCACTTCCGGACGCAAGATGCGCCTGACGTGCTCGCCGAACATCGACACCTCCGAATTGCACTACGGACAGACCGTGCGTCTGAACGAGGCGCTCACGGTGGTCGAGGCCGGCACCTTCGACCGGACCGGTGAGATCGGCACCCTGCGCGAGGTCCTCGACGACGGCCGCCGCGCCCTGGTCGTGGGCCACGCCGACGAGGAACGCGTGGTCTGGCTGTCGGGCCCGCTGTCGGCGCTGGTCGACGCGGACGACGTCGAAGATCCCAACGCGCCCGTGCGGCGGCTGCGGCCGGGTGACTCGCTGCTGGTCGACACCAAGGCCGGATTCGCGTTCGAGCGCATTCCCAAGGCCGAGGTCGAGGATCTGGTGCTCGAAGAGGTGCCCGATGTCGGTTACGAGGACATCGGTGGCCTGGGCCGCCAGATCGAGCAGATCCGCGACGCGGTGGAGCTGCCGTTCCTGCACAAGGATCTGTTCCGCGAATACGCGCTGCGCCCGCCCAAGGGCGTGCTGCTCTACGGTCCGCCGGGCTGCGGTAAGACGCTGATCGCCAAGGCGGTCGCCAACTCGCTGGCGAAGAAGATCGCCGAGGCGCGTGGTGAGGACGCCAAGGAGGCCAAGTCCTTCTTCCTCAACATCAAGGGTCCCGAGCTGCTGAACAAGTTCGTGGGCGAGACCGAGCGCCACATCCGGATCATCTTCCAGCGGGCTCGTGAGAAGGCCTCCGAAGGCACCCCGGTGATCGTGTTCTTCGACGAGATGGACTCGATCTTCCGCACTCGTGGTTCGGGTGTGTCCTCGGATGTGGAGACCACGGTCGTGCCGCAGCTGCTGTCGGAGATCGACGGCGTGGAGGGCCTGGAGAACGTCATCGTGATCGGCGCGTCCAACCGCGAGGACATGATCGACCCCGCGATCCTGCGGCCCGGCCGTCTGGACGTCAAGATCAAGATCGAGCGTCCGGATGCCGAAGCGGCACAGGACATCTTCTCCAAGTACCTCACCGAGGAACTGCCGCTGCACGCCGACGACATCGCCGAATTCGCCGGCGATCGCTCCAAGTGCGTCAAGGCGATGATCGAGCGGGTCGTGGACCGGATGTACGCCGAGAGCGAGGACAACCGCTTCCTCGAGGTCACCTACGCCAACGGTGACAAGGAGGTCCTGTACTTCAAGGACTTCAACTCCGGCGCCATGATCCAGAACATCGTGGATCGTTCCAAGAAGTACGCGATCAAATCGGTGCTCGAGACCGGCAATCCCGGTCTGCGCATCCAGCACCTGTTCGATTCGATAGTCGACGAGTTCTCCGAGAACGAGGACCTGCCCAACACCACCAATCCGGATGACTGGGCACGTATTTCGGGTAAGAAGGGCGAACGGATCGTCTACATCCGGACGCTGGTTACCGGTAAGAACGCTTCGGCGAGCCGGGCGATCGATACCGAATCCAATACGGGTCAGTACCTCTAGGAGTACCGCACACACACGAAGGCCGCGCTCGCATCGCGAGCGCGGCCTTCGCCGTATCCGGTGTCAGCGCCGGGCAGTGGCCACCGAGTCGAGCACAA
Organism: Nocardia sp. 852002-51101_SCH5132738; assembly: GCF_001665695.1. NCBI lineage: Bacteria > Bacillati > Actinomycetota > Actinomycetes > Mycobacteriales > Nocardiaceae > Nocardia > Nocardia sp. 852002-51101_SCH5132738. Next base: position 53,118 of record NZ_LZML01000041.1, read on the forward strand.
TATCGGTGGCCGGTGCGCCGTCGCCGGATCCGTCCTTCACGCCACCCGCGGCGATGTTCTGCAGCACGTCCATCCCGCCGGTGATCCGGCCGAAGGGGGTGTAGCTGGGCGGCAGTTTGCTGTCGGAGTAGACCAGGAAGAACTGGCTTCCGTTGGTGTTCGGGCCGGAGTTGGCCATGGCGACCGTTCCCGCCGGGTAGGTCGCCCCGACCAGGTTCTCGTCGCCGAACCGGTAGCCGGGACCGCCGGTGCCGGTTCCGGTCGGGTCACCGCACTGCAGCACGAAGATGCCCTCGGTGGTCAGGCGGTGGCAGCGGGTGTGGTCGAAGTACTGCTCGCCGGCGAGGAAGGCGAACGAGTTGACCGTATGCGTGGCCCGCGCGGCGTCGAGGGCGACGGTGATGGTTCCGCAGTTGGTTTCCAGCGTCGCCGTGTATCCGGCGTTGGGGTCGATGGTCACCGCGGGTTCGGCCGGCCACTGCTTGCCGTTGGGCTGGGCGTCGCCGGGGGTCATGCAGCCGGGTGCCTGGGTGTGCAGTGGCAGCGGGGCAGCCACGGCAGGGGTGCCGCCGGCCAGCAGTGCGATCGCCGCACCCGCCGCCGCCAGGCCGCTGCGCACCGGCAATCTGCGCGATCTGCGGTCGCGTCGGGCGGAGTGGTCGAGATCGGACTGCGAGTGTGGGACATCGATATGCACCGGGGCGGGCCTCCGAGATTCGTCTCGTGATGGGTTCGGTCGCCCGGCATCATCGCATGCCCGACCGCCGGGTGCGGGTGAATGGGACATCCCGGTCCCGGCGCTGCTAACGTCGCGGCCATGCAGGTGGTGTTGCGGCATAATCCGTCGTCCACGGTGGCACGGTGTTTTCTCGCCGGCGGGGAGCCGTTGCGTGCGGAAACCGGTGCGATGGTGGCCCATTCGGCCGGGGTGAGCCTGGCCGCGAAGGCCGAGGGCGGATTTCTGGCTGGGCTGAAGCGTTCCGTGCTGGCCGGTGAGTCGTTCTTCGTGTCCACGTTCACCGCGCCGCCACAGGGCGGCTGGGTCGATGTGGCGCCGGCGCTGCCCGGGGACATGCTGGCGCTGCCGATCGCGCCCGATCGCCCGTACTTCATCAGCCGCGGCGGCTGGATCGCCAATTCCCATGGCGTGCAAGTGGAAGCGAAATGGGGCGGTTTCGCGAACATGTTCGGCGGCGAGGGCGGATTCGGCCTGCGTGCCCAGGGGCAGGGCGAGGTCGTGCTCGGCGTCTTCGGCGCGATCGACGTGATCGATCTGCAGCCGGGGGAGTCGGTGACCATCGACTGCGGCCATGTGGTGGCTTACGACCTGGCGTTGAAATTCGGTATCCGCCGGGCGGTTTCGGGTCGTTCGCTGCAGTCGATCACTTCCGGCGAAGGTCTGGTGTTCGACTTCACCGGTCCGGGCCGGGTGCTGCTGCAGACCCGCAACCCCGGCGCGTTCGCGGCCTGGGCCGGCGCGGTCACCTCGTCCGGCTAGGTCCGATTGCGCGGATGCAGCAGTTCGTCGATCAGGACCCGGGTGTCGGGGACGAACGGCCAGCCGGGATCGCTCAGGTGCTCCCACAGCTGCGTGTCGGTCCACCACCAGCCCGCGGCGATCTCCTCGGGCTGGACGGTGATCGGCCCGTCGGAGCGAATCTCGTAGGCGAACAGGTGGCACCGCATCGGGCGGCCCGCCCAGCTGCCGTCCCAGGACACCCGGGCCAGCGGCCGCGGTCCGCTTGGCGCGGCAACGATTCCCAATTCCTCGCCCAGCTCGCGCGCCGCCGCGGCGGCGGGATCCTCGCCGGGGGCCAGCACCCCGCCGGCCAGGCAGTCGTGCATTCCGGCGAACACCATCTTCGTATCGGTACGCCGATGGACGTAGATGCGCCGCCCGTCGAGCGATCGCACCAGCACGCCGGCACTGGCATGCCACAATCCTTCGGCATACACCTCGGCGCGTTCGGCGCTGCCGGTCTCGTTGCCGCGGCCGTCGTAGACGGCGATCACCTCACCCATTCCCGCCAGCCTAGGCGGTGAGTGCGGGAGAATGCGCCCACGGTGGCGTATCGGCGACGGGCGCCGACGATGGTGGTAGGACAACGGCGAGGCGAGGTGATACTCCGTGGTGATCGATCTGAACAGCGATCTCGGGGAGGGGTTCGGTGCGTACACGATGAGCGACGACGCGGCGCTGCTCGACGTCGTGACCAGCGCCAATATCGCCTGCGGCTTCCATGGCGGGGATCCGCTGATCATGCGGCGCACGTGTGATCTCGCGGTCGCGCACGGGGTGCGGATCGGCGCGCACATCTCCTATCGCGACCTTGCCGGATTCGGCCGCCGCGAGATGATGGTGTCCCCGGCCGAGCTGACCGCGGAATCCATCTATCAGATCGGCGCGCTCGACGGCTTCGCCCGGGCGGCCGGTGACCGGGTGCGCTATGTGAAACCCCATGGCGCGCTGTATCACTCGGCGGCATCCGATCCGGCGGCGGCCGAGGCGGTGGTCGCGGCGTTGCTCGCCTTCGAGGAGTTGAGCCTGCTCGGCCCCGCCGATTCCGAACTGGCACGCGCGGCGGAGGCGGCCGGAATCCCGTTCCACGCGGAAGGTTTCGCCGACCGGGCCTATACGCCCGAGGGCAGGCTGGTGCCGCGCGGGCGAGCCGGTGCGGTGCTGGCCGCGGAGGCGGCGCTCGGGCAGGCGGTGTCGATCGCCGTGGACGGGCACGCGCACACGGTGGCCGGTGAGCAGGTGCGGGTCGAGGTGCGCAGCCTCTGCGTCCACGGCGATTCGCCCGATGCCGTCCGGATGGCGCGCTCGATCCGGCAGTCGCTGCTGGACAAGGGCGTCGAACTGCGGAGTTTCACATGAGCGCGGTGACCGTGCGGCCCGCGGGAGACCGCGCGCTGCTGCTCGAACCGGCCGACGCCGCCCAGCTGCCGCTGCTACTCGACCACCTGCGGCGGGCGCCGATCGACGGCGTGGCCGACCTCCTGCCCGCCGCCCGGACCGTCCTGCTCACACTGTGTCCCGGCATCGACCCCGCGGCGATCGAATCACGCGTGCGCGCACTGGATCTCGCATCGGACGCCGATTCCGACAGTGCCGCCGCGGCGGATGTGGTCACCGTTCCGGTGCGCTACGACGGCCCCGACCTCGCCGACGCCGCCGAACTTCTCGGCATCACACCCGGGCAACTGGTCGAACGGCACACCGATGCCCAGTGGCGGTGCGCGTTCATCGGTTTCGCGCCCGGCTTCGGCTATCTGCACGCGCCCGACGCCGGACTGTCGGTGCCGCGCCGCTCGCAGGCCCGGACCGTCGTTCCGGCGGGGTCGGTCGCCCTGGCGGGTGGATACAGCGCCGTCTATCCGCGCAGTTCGCCGGGCGGCTGGCAGATCATCGGCCGTAGCGACGTGGTCCTCTGGGACGTGGCGCGGCCCGAACCGGCGCTGTTGCGCGCGGGTACCCGGGTCCGGTTCGAGGCGGTGGATCGGTGAGATCCTCGGCGGCGCGGATGCGGGTGCTCGAACCGGGCGCGCTGAGCACCGTGCAGGATCTCGGCCGGCCCGGCTGGTTCCATGCCGGGGTCGGGGTCTCCGGGGCCGTGGACCGGCGGGCGCTGCGGCTGGCGAACCGCCTGGTGGGCAATGCCGAATCGGCGGCGGCCATCGAATGCGTGCTGGGCGGGCTGAGCGTGGAATTCGACGCCCCGGCGGTGGTGAGCATCACCGGAGCGCCGGTGCCGATCAACGTCGGCGTCCGGCCCGAACCCCCGGCGTCGGTGCTGTTCGTCGCGGCCGGGCAGCGGGTGCGGATCGGCATGGCCGAGGCGGGCCTGCGCTGCTATCTGGCAGTGCGCGGCGGGATCGTGGTGGAGCCGGTTCTCGGATCGCGCAGCCGCGACACCATGGCGGGTTTGGGTCCGGAACCGTTGCGCCGAGGCGACACCCTGCCGGTCGGCGCCCCGCCGCGCGGCTGGCCGACGGTCGAGATGGCTCCCGTCGCGCCGCTCACCCAGGGGACGCTGCGGGTGCGCGTGGGGCTCGGGCCGCGCGCGGACTGGTTCCACAATCCCGCCGATCTGTTCACCGGCGCCTGGGCGGTCTCTACCGACACCGACCGGATCGGTGTGCGCCTGGACCGCCACGGTGACGCCCCACCGCTGCGGCGGGCGAACGATGCCGAATTGCCCACCGAGGGAATGGCTTTGGGTGCGATTCAAGTGCCACCGGCGGGTCGCCCGGTGGTGCTGCTGGCCGACCGGCCGATCACCGGCGGCTATCCCGTGGTGGGCACCGTGATCGACGCCGATGTCGATCTGCTCGGCCAGGCCCGTCCCGGCCAATTGATCGAATTCCGTTCCTGGCAGCCCTGATCCGCCGTGGGGATGGGTCGGCATACCTCTCGAGGCTGACCGCGGATCGGTCTGCGGGGCGACTCCGCCGCGGCCGGAAACCGATACGTTCGCAGACGTCCCCACGAAATCCGCTACAGGAGTGTGCCGGTGACCGATGTGTGCGAGTCCGACACCGACGCGCGCGGTGCGACCGAATCGGCCGCGATTCCACCGCTCGCGTGGCCGGTGGTCGCGCCGATCGCCGCCCTCGGCGCGGCGGCGCTGCTGTTCGCGGCCTCGAGGTACGGATATTTCGGCGACGAACTCTACTTCCTCGCCGCCGGTCGCCGGTTGAGCTGGGGTTACGCCGATCAGGGCCCGATGCTGCCGCTGCTGGCCCGGATGATGGACACGCTCGTTCCCGGCTCCTATCCGGCGTTGCGGCTGCCCGCGGTGCTGATCACGGTCGCGGCGGTCGCGTTGTGCGCCATGATCACTCGCGAGTTCGGTGGCGGGCGCACCGCGCAGGCACTGGCCGCCCTCGCCTACGCGTGCTCGCCGTTTCTGCTGCTGCAGGGGTCGATGCTGACCACCAACACCGTCGATACCGCACTGTGGGTGCTGATCACCTGGCTGGTGGTGCGGTGGGTGCGGACCCGCCGCGACGGCCTGCTGCTGATCGCCGGTCTCGTGACGGCGGTGGACCTGCAGGTGAAATGGCTGATTCCCTTCTTCTGGATCGCACTGGCCGTGAGCTGTGCGGTCTTCGGTCCCCGCGAGTTGCTGCGCCGGCCGCTGCTGTGGGCAGGTGCCGGAGTCACCGTGCTGTCTGCGGTGCCGCAGGTGATCTGGCAGGTAAGTCACGGCTGGCCGCAACTGGCGATGGGCGCGGAGATCGCATCCGAACAGGCGATCCTCGGCGGCCGGCTGCTGTTCGTGCCGATCTCGCTGATCCTGGCCGGCGTTCTCGGCGTCCCGGTGCTGCTGGGCGGGCTGTGGGCGCTGCTGCGCTGGAAACCGTTGCGGCCGTATCGTTTTCTGGGCGCCACCCTGATTCTGGTCGACCTCGTCTTCCTCGTCACCGGCGGCCGGGTGTACTACCCGGCCGGGATGTACGGGGTGGTGCTCGCGGCGGGCGCCGTCGCGGTGGTGCACTGGATGCGAGCGCGGGCGGCGGTCGGCCGCCGGATCGCCGGTGTCGCGACCGCGGTCGTGACGATTGCGGCGGTGGCCACGATCGTGAGCTCGCTGCCGTGGCGTCCGGCCGCGGCGGTCGAGCCACCCCGAGACGATGTCTCGGCGGCGATAGCGATCGGCACCTACGGGCAATTCGGCTGGCCGGAACTCACCGCGGCGGTCACGACGGCCTATCGCGGGCTCCCACCCGCGCGCCGGGACCGCGCTGTCGTCGTCACCGACACCTACTGGCAGGCGAGCGCCCTCGACCACCTCGGCCGCGCGGAGCTGCCGCCGATCTACAGTCCCAGTCGCGGCTTCGGCTACTTCGGCGCCCCGCCCGACAGTGCCGAGACGGCGTTGATCGTCGGTGGCGAGGAGGCGGACATGCGCGGCCGGTGCACCTCACTCACCCCGGTCGGCAGGGTCGACACCCGGCTCGGATTCGTCGGCAACACCCGCGATGTCACGATCTTCGACTGCACCGGCCCGACGCAGCCGTGGTCGCGGATGTGGCCGGAGTGGAGGCACCTGTGATTTCGGTGCGCCACCTCACTGCGCGTGCGACAGCACCGGTGCTGCGCCGAACCACCGGGTGAGCGCCCGATGCAGACCGTCGGCACTCGCGTCGTCGGCGGCCCATGCGACGTACCCGTCGGTGCGCCAGCAGCATCGCCGCCGGCGTGCTCGCGATGTCGGGTCCGGACGCGGTGTCGACGGACCGGTTCGATTCCGTGAGCGTGATTGCGCCGGAAACGATTTCGATACGGTCCCGCCATTCCTCCGCTACGGCGGCCGCTACGCCCGTCCCGTCGATCAGCAGCGGCCGTGCGGTGTGCAGCAGGTCGGCGATCCGCATGCGAGTGCCGTCCGTGGTGACCGAGAAGTCGGGGGCCAGTCGTCCGGACAGGTGATGGTCGTCGCCGACGTCGTAACGGGTGTCGGACCCGGCCAGTAGCTCGGCGAGGTGGGCGGCGACCGCCGGGATCCGTACCAGTTCCGCGACGAGGTCGCGCAATCCGGAGATTTCGGGTCCCGGTGCGATCAGCGCGCTCTGTGCCAGGCTGTGCATCATCACGCGCTCGGCCACCGGGTGGCGTTCGCTCTCGTAGGTGTCCAGCAGTCCGGCCGGTGCCCAGCCGTTGATCTCCGCCGCCAGCTTCCAGCCCAGATTGATCGCATCCTGCAGTCCGAGGTTCAGCCCCGGGCCACCCATCGCGGAGTGTACGTGCGCGGAATCTCCGAGGAGCAGCACCCGACCCGCGCGATAACGCTCCGCCAGCCGGATGCCGCCGTCGGGTGTTCGCAGCCCGTCCGGAACGGTGGCATGGCCGAATCGCGTGACGCGGTCGGCCACCGTGCAGCCGGGAAAATCGATTCCGGCCAGCTTGCGCACCGCACTCTTCCCGCCGTCCGCGGCGACCAGATAGCGGGCCCGGATGCGGTAGTCCCCGTCGGGACCGTCGACGGTCGCGATTACCTGGTCGCGGTGGGATTCGAGATCGTGCAGGCGGTGTCCCCAGCGGACAGCCACACCCAGCTCCCGCGCGCGGGCGGCGAGCAGCGCGACCAGTCGCGGTTGTGGAATCGGCAGGGCGTACAACGGGTTGTCCGCGAATTCCGCCAAGTCCAGCGGCAGCCCGCTGAACGAGTAGCGCGGAAGCGGTGGCGGGATCGCCGGAGCATCGTCACCTGCGGCGGGGCGGTACAAGCCGCGCATATCCATCAGCCGCACCACCTGCCCGACGAGGCCGTTGGCCTTGGGTTCGGTGCTGGGTGCGGGCAGCTCTTCCAGGACGGTCGCTGTGACGCCGCCCAGTGCGAGTTCACAGGCCAGCATCAGTCCGTTCGGTCCGGCACCGGAAATCAGTACCTCACAGATGTTTTCGGGCATGACAAATCAACCCCTTTGTGGGATAGGCGGTTTCGAGGGAAGGGTGGAGAAGTCAGTTGGGTTCGGGCAGGCCGGCGGCGACCAGTTCCAGTGCCTGCCGCGTCAGCGCGGTGATCGAGACCGGGGGATCACACCGGGGGTAGACCTCGATCGCCGCCACCAGTGCCCCGAACGCGGCTTCGGTGACCAGCCGTGGGTAGAGCGTGCCGGGGTCGGTGCCGGTGCGTTCGGCGACCGCCTCGGTGAAGGCGTCGGTGGTGGTGCAGGTCAGTGCTGCCTGCGTTTCGGGGCTGGCGACGAGCTTGCGAACCTCGGCCAGCCGGTCGCGCGGCGGCGGATCGGCATCGAGGCCGTCGACCCGCAACGGCTCCAGCATCGCCTCGGTGATCGCGGCCCACAGCGGCGCACCGGCCGGCCGTGCCCGCAACAGTTCGATCCCTCGGCAAATCCGGTCGATCTGCCGGTACGCCAGTGCCTCGTATTTGTTGGCGAAGTAGTTGGTGAACGTCCGCACCGAGACCCCCGCGCGGGCGGCGATGTCCTCGCGCCAGCACCTGGTCCAGGCCGCGTTCGAACATCAGCTCGAGTGCGGCATCGCTGAGCGCGCGCCGCGTATCGAGCTTTTTGCGTTCCCGCAGCCCGAGGGCCGGCTCCGTGGTCATGCACTCAGTCGCGATCAGGCCGGCGCGCTAGGGTTTCGGCTATGACTTCCGGGCACACGCAGATCTGGCACAACCCTCGCTGTTCCAAGAGCCGCGCGGCCAAAGCCGCGCTGGACGAGGCCGGGGTGGACTACATCGAGCGGCAGTATCTCGACGATCCGCCGACCGTGGCGGACCTGCGCGAGGTTTTGGCCCAGCTCGGCCTGGAGCCCTGGGACATCACCCGCACCGGTGAACCGGCGGCCAAAGAGCTCGGTATGGCGGGCTGGTCGCGGACGGAGGCCGATCGCGAGCAGTGGATCGAGACGCTGGCGAGCAATCCGAAGCTGATCCAGCGGCCGATCGTGGTCACCCCCGACGGCCGGGCCGTCGTCGCGCGCGACGAGCAATCGCTGAAATCGGTGCTGTAATCCGTCCCGCGCCGCGCGGCCGGAGGTCCAGACCGGCTGCGCGGCAACCACTTCGGTGTGGCGTGGCATTACCCGACGGGTAATCGACCGGGCGCGCGCACTGCGACATGCTCGTCATATGAGCGAAAACGAAACCACCACCACCAGCACCTACGACACCGTCGCCCAGCGCTACATCGACACCTGGAACGAAGCCGACGCCCCGGCCCGGCGCAAACTGCTCGAGGAGCTGTACCGGCCGGATGCCACCTACACCGATCCGCTCGCGGCCGTCGAAGGAGTCGCGGCGATCGACGAGATGATCGCCGGCGTCCGGGACCAGTTCGCCGGCATGCGATTCGGTCTCGGACCGGTCGACGGACACCACGACCAGCTGCGATTCACGTGGACGCTGGGCACTCCCGGCGCCGAACCGCTGATCGTGGGCTTCGATGTGGTCGTTCTCGACGGTGATCGCATCGCCCGCGTGCACGGATTCCTGGACAAGATCCCGGGCTGACCGCCCGTTCTCAGTGAATGCCGTTGTCCGCCAGGGGAAACGGGGGCCGTCCGATTCCGGCGATCCGCAGATTTCCCCACGGGTCGCGCTCCTGCAGCCGACCCGGGGCGGGCTCGCCGCCCGGGATCCGCAGCGATACCGCACCGCGCCCCGGATCGGGCAGGCGGTCCGCCTCCGCGGCGCTGAGACGGCCGTACCAGTGGTAGTGGCCGTCGATCGGGTCCGGATGCCCGTTCAGCGCGACCGTCACCGCGAGTTCGGCGCCCGGCGCGTCGAGTACCGCCGGACCGGCGTACTCGTAGGCGGGCGCCCGCTCGGCGGCGACGGTCGTATCGAAGTGATCGGAATCCGGTCGCGGCAGCCGCCGGCCGGGGCGGGGATCTGCCGCCCAGCGGCGAGCCGACTCGTGCTGCACAGCACGTCGCAGCTGGATCCGGCTACAACCGGCCCGCCGCATCGCCGCGATGCAGCGCGCGGCGTATTCGGCGCGGGCCTGCACCGGATAGTGCGGCCAGTTCGCGCCGGCAGGGGAGTGCGTCCAGAACAGATTGGGCATCTCGTGCATCGTCGTGGCGAGATGGGCCACCCGGCCATCGGCCAGCAGCGTATGCAGGTCGGTGCCGACTCCGGCGATGCGGCGCGGGTCGAGGTCGGCATCGGCGAGGATCACTACCGCCGCCGTGGTCGTGCCGTCGTCGGAACGCAGCCGCCAGAGGTCGCGTGCGCCGTCGAATTCCATGGTGTGCACCGCGGGCGGCGGCCGATCGGCCGTGCGCGAGGTCGAGCCGAGGACGGTGAGATCGCGGATTCCGTTGCGCCGCAGCGTCGCCGCGACGATCGGAGCCGCCGGACGGGCAGCGACGACGGCCACGCCACCCGGGCTGTGCCGGACCGGCCTCATCCGAGCAACCCCCGCCTCCGCCAGAGCCGCTTGCCGATCGGGCCGAGCAGACCGTTCTCGTCCAGAAAGGCGCCGAGGTCGGCGGCTCCGGCCGCGAGCATGCGATGCGCGTGCGGATTGGCCAGCGCGGCCCGCGTGGCCGCCCGCCCGTCCAGGCCGGCCCGAATGTACATGTGCCGGTTGGTGATCAGCCGGACGAACAGCGGTGCGGCCACGGCGACACACAGGCGCACATAGGCGCGTTCCGCCCGCGACATCGCCGGCACGCGACGGGCGAGTGCGTCGCGGGCGAAGCCGATATGACGCGCCTCCTCGGTGACGTGGACGCGGAACGTGCGCGCCACCACCGGCTGCAACTGCGGATCGTCGATGGTGCGGCGTTGCAGCGCGTCGAAGATCTCCTCACCGACCAGCGCTCCCACCCACACCATCGGACCGTGCAGCACCAGCTGCAGCGACGAGATCGCCAGCCGGGCAGGAGCTTTGGGCCAATAGGGCCGGGCATCGATGCGGTCGATCAACTTGCCGAACATGGTCATGTGCCGGCATTCGTCGCCCATCTCGGTCAGCGTGTAGGCGAGCGGTGCGAGGTGGGGTCGCCGTTCATCAACTCACGCAACAGCAGCCTGTTCAGGATGTTCTCGAACCAGATCCCCACCGAGAGGATGTTCGCGAGCTCCTGCCGCGACAGTTCGCGCCGCTGCTCGAGGGGCATCGCGTCCCACAGCGCGGTGCCGTAGAGCGAGACCACCTCCGGCGGCAGGAAGAACTTGTCCGGATCCAGTGGCGCGTCCCAGTCCAGATCGACCACCGGGTCGTAGGACTTGCGGACCGAACCGAGCAGCAGGCGCTGCGCGAAGGTATCCCGCGGGAGCAGGGTGGCGTCGTTGCCCATGACTGCGCTCCAAACGAATCGAATTACCGAGACAGGCTGTAACACCAAGGTTAGTGAGACGGCATGTATCGGTCAATACCGCATGAGTATCGTTGACATGTGAGTGAAACCGGTGGACAGCGGCCCCCGCGGCGTGCGGAACGGTCCGCCGCGACCGGTGTGGACGGTCGCAGTACCCGCTGGAACGGGCACAAACAGCGACGGCGTGCCGAGGTGATCGAGGCCGCGGTCGCGGTGATCGAGGAGAATGGCGCCGAGGTGTCGGTCCAGCAGATCGCCGACCGGCTGGGCCTGCCGCGTCCGGTCGTGTACCGCCACTTCGACGGGCGGACCGATCTGGACGAGCAGATTCGCGGCCGGATCCTGGAATCGCTACTCGAACAACTGCTTCCGACGCTGCGGGCGGACGGCACGGTCAAGGACGCGGTGCGCGGGGCGGTCGGCACCTACGTCGGATGGGTGGCATCGCATCCGCAACTGCACCGCTTCCTCGCGGCGAGTGCCCCGCAAGGAGATTCGTCGCTCGCGCTGGCGGGGGCCCGCGACCGCATCGGCGCCCGGCTCGCGGATCTGTTCGCCACCGCCGCCGCGCGCGTCGGGATCGATCCCCTGCGGGCCCGGCCGATGGCCTTCGGCATCGTCGGCTTCGTCGACGGCGTGGTCAACAGCTGGCGCGCAGACACCGCTCCGGCGCTGGGATCGGAGCAGATCGAGGCGATCGTGACCGAATCGGTGCTCGGTCTGCTGGAGAGCAATGCACGCAGTCTGGGGGTTCCGCTGGATCGCGACGCCACCGTCGCCGACCTGGTCGCCCGGACCGATGCCGCGGCCTCGGACCCGCTGGCGGTCAACTGATTTCGGGGCGCGCAGCGCTGCGGTGACGGGCCACCGCACCCGGGCGGCCCCGGGGATCCCGCGCGTCGCCTAGGCTCGACCCATGCAGCGCATCATCGGAATCGAGGTCGAGTACGGCATCTCGACACCGACGGAACCCTCGGCGAACCCGATTCTCACGTCCACCCAGGCGGTGCTGGCCTACGCGGCGGCCGAGGGCGTACCCCGGGCCAAGCGCACGCGCTGGGACTACGAGGTGGAATCGCCGCTGCGCGATGCCCGCGGCTTCGATCTGGGCCGGCTCAACGGGCCGGCGCCGGTGATCGACGCCGACGAGGTCGGCGCGGCGAACATGATCCTCACCAACGGCGCCCGCCTCTACGTCGACCACGCCCACCCCGAATATTCGGCCCCGGAGGTCGTGGACCCGCTGGACGCGGTGATCTGGGACAAAGCCGGTGAGCGGGTCATGGAGGCCGCCGCCCGCTATGCCTCCAGCGTGCCGGGTGCGCCGCGCATGCAGCTGTACAAGAACAACGTCGACGGTAAGGGCGCCTCCTACGGCACCCACGAGAACTATCTGATGAACCGCGATACGCCGTTCAATCAGATCATCGTCGGCCTGACGCCCTTCTTCGTCTCCCGGCAGGTCGTCACCGGCTCGGGGCGGGTCGGCATCGGGCAGTCCGGCGACCATGCCGGATTCCAGCTGTCGCAGCGCTCGGACTACATCGAGGTCGAGGTGGGCCTGGAGACCACCCTCAAGCGCGGCATCATCAACACCCGCGACGAACCGCACGCCGACGCCGACAAGTACCGCCGCCTGCACGTGATCATCGGCGACGCCAACCTGGCCGAATGGTCGACCTACCTCAAGGTCGGCACCACCGCGCTGGTGCTGGATCTGATCGAGGCCGGCGAGGATCTGTCGGATCTGCAACTGGCCCGTCCGGTCACCGCCGTGCACACCATCAGCCACGACCCGAGCCTGCGCGCCACGGTCGCGCTGGTGGACGGCCGCGAACTGACCGGCCTTGCGCTGCAACGGATCTACCTCGACCGGGTGGAGAAGTTCCACGACCGCGAGGGCACCGACGACGCGCGCGTCACCGATGTTTTGGAGAAGTGGGCGCACGTGCTCGACCTGCTCGAACGCGACCCCATGGACTGCGCGCACCTGCTCGACTGGCCGGCCAAGCTGCGCCTGCTCGAGGGTATGCGCAGCCGCGAGGGCCTGGGCTGGGCGGCGCCGAAGCTGCATCTGATGGATCTGCAGTACTCCGATGTGCGCCTGGACAAGGGCCTCTACAACCGCCTGGTGGCGCGCGGTTCGATGGAGCGGCTGGTCTCCGAACAGCAGGTCACCGACGCGATGACCAACCCGCCGACCGACACCCGCGCCTACTTCCGGGGCGAATGCCTGCGCCGCTTCGGCGCCGATATCGCCGCGGCGAGCTGGGATTCGGTGATCTTCGACCTGGGCGGCGACTCGCTGGTCCGCATTCCCACCCTGGAGCCGCGCCGCGGGACGAAATCCCACGTCGGCAAGTTGCTCGAGGGCGCCGGTACGGCCGCCGAACTGGTCAAGCAGCTCACTTCCTGACCGGGCGGCCGGGCCGCCGGCGGTGCGTTCGTGCCGGGGTGGCACGGCGTGCTGTGACGTTGCGGCGGGGGCACATTGCGATGTAATCCGGCATGTTGTCACCGTCGCTGGGTAGTGTTGAGGGACGAGCATCGGAGGTTTCCGATGCTCGCCGATGATCAGTACAGAGGAGGTCGGCTGCTATGGCACAAGAGCAGACCAAGCGCGCCGGTGGTGGCGACGAGGACGACGACGCGGCCGGTGTCGAGGCCGCGGGACAGGAGCGCCGCGAAAAGCTGGCCGAGGAGACCGACGACCTGCTCGACGAGATCGACGACGTGCTCGAGGAGAACGCGGAGGACTTCGTGCGTGCCTACGTCCAGAAAGGCGGCCAGTGACATCAGGTGACCCCTTGCGGCTCCACATGGGGTACGCCCTCTCGTCATTCTCCGAATATCTGCGGGAAAACGCGCCGGAACTGTTGCCGGGCAACGGTTTCGGGCGCGCGTCCGGGGGCAACGGCTCGGCCGGGGACCTGGCGCCGCACGGCACCACCATCGTCGCGGTGACCTACCGCGGCGGTGTGCTGATCGCCGGCGACCGCCGGGCCACTCAGGGCAACCTGCTGGCCAGCCGCGATATGGAGAAGGTGTACATCACCGACACCTTCTCCGCGGCCGGTATCGCCGGTACCGCGGGCGTGGCGGTCGAGATGATCCGCCTGTTCGCGGTGGAGCTGGAGTACTACGAGAAGATCGAGGGCGTGCCGCTGACCTTCGACGGTAAGGCCAACAAGCTGTCGAAGATGGTCCGCGACAATCTGCCCGCGGCACTGCAGGGCCTGGCGGTGGTGCCGATTCTGGTCGGTTACGACCTCGAGGCCACCGATCCGGCGCGGGCCGGCCGTATCGTGTCCTACGACGTGGTCGGCGGCCGCAGCGAAGAGCGCTTCGGCTACACCGCCACCGGCTCGGGCTCGATGTTCGCCAAGTCGTCGTTGAAGAAGACCTACAGCCGCGATATGGACGAGGACCGCGCCCTGCGCATCGCCGTCGAATCGCTGCTGGACGCCTCCGACGACGACACCGCCACCGGCGGCCCGGACCTGCAGCGCGGCATCTTCCCGACGGCGATCGTCATCAATGCCGAAGGGGCGCTGGAGGTTTCGGACGAGCGGCTCGAGCAGATCGCGCGCTCGATCGTCGACGAGCGGGTGGCCGAAGAAGGGAGTGCGCGTCCATGACACTGCCGTACTACGCGTCGGCCGAACAGATCATGCGCGACAAGACCGAACTTGCGCGCAAAGGCATCGCCCGGGGACGCAGTGTCGTGGTGCTGGTGTACGACAAGGGTGTGCTGTTCGTCGCCGAGAACCCCTCGGCGACGCTGCACAAGGTGAGTGAACTGTACGACCGCATCGGATTCGCCGCGGTCGGCAAGTACAACGAGTTCGAAAGTCTGCGTCGTGGTGGGATCCTGCAGGCCGACCTGCGTGGATACCAGTACGACCGGCGAGATGTGACCGGGCGGGCGCTGGCGAACATGTACGCGTCCACCCTCGGCACGATCTTCACCGACCAGCTCAAGCCCTATGAGGTCGAGATCTGCATCGGTGAGGTCGGCTATCCGGAGCAGGAGTCGAATTCGGTCCTGTACCGGATCAACTTCGACGGCTCCATCGTCGACGAGCGCGACTTCGTGGTGATGGGCGGCAATACCGACCCGATCAGCACCGCGCTCAAGGACACCTTCCAGCCGGGCCTGGAATTGCGGGCCGCGATCCGCACCGCCGTGGACGCCCTGCAGAAGGGGTCGCCGGACAACAGCGACAAGGACAAGCGCGGTATCGCGGTGTCCTCGCTGGAGGTGGCGACGCTGGAGCAGGCCCGCCCGCGCCGGGCCTTCCGCCGCATTCCGCACGCCATGCTGGAGACGCTGCTGTCCGTCGACGGCGCGGCGAGTGCGGACGAGGAGAACGCCGAACCGGAGACACCCTCCGCCGGCGACCCCTCCAACCCGTAAGCGCTGGTAGCGGCTTCGAACGCGACGCCCGGCCCGGTCCTCCACGCGGAGGGCCGGGCCGGGCGTCGTCGTGCTCCGGTAGCGGGACACCGACGCGAACATATGCTCCGACCTGCGGATTTGTGGCGGCCGCGAGGTCGGTCGCCCACTGTGGACGCACAGCAGGGGCCCCGGACGACGAGGTCCAGAGGCCACCAACGCCGTGCGGCCGGCGCCGGCGCCGTCGGACCCCGCCCATATTGTTGTGAACCCGTATGCAACCGCTTGCTCGCACAGCCACTTTCGCCGTTCGCTTTGCCGTAATGTCGATGGTGTGCAGCGACGAATTATGGGGATCGAGACCGAGTTCGGGGTGACGTGCACGTTCCACGGTCACCGTCGGTTGAGTCCTGACGAGGTGGCCCGGTATCTGTTCCGCCGGGTGGTGTCCTGGGGCCGTAGTTCGAACGTATTTCTCCGCAACGGAGCGCGGCTCTATCTCGATGTCGGTTCCCATCCGGAGTATGCGACGGCCGAATGTGACTCGCTGGTTCAGCTGGTCACCCACGATCGCGCGGGTGAGCGGGTGCTCGAGGAGTTGCTGATCGATGCCGAGCAGCGCTTGGCGGAGGAGGGGATCGGCGGTGACATCTATCTGTTCAAGAACAACACCGATTCGGCGGGCAACTCCTACGGCTGCCACGAGAACTTCCTCGTGGTGCGGGCCGGCGAGTTCTCCCGGATCTCGGATGTGCTGTTGCCGTTCCTGGTGACCAGGCAGCTGATCTGCGGTGCCGGAAAGATCCTGCAGACGCCGAAGGCGGCCACGTTCTGCCTGTCGCAGCGGGCCGAGCACATCTGGGAGGGGGTGTCGTCGGCGACCACGCGGTCGCGGCCGATCATCAACACTCGTGACGAGCCGCATGCCGACGCGGAGAAGTACCGCCGTCTGCATGTGATCGTCGGCGACTCGAATATGGCCGAACCCACCACCATGCTGAAGGTGGGCACCGCGGCGCTGGTGCTGGAGATGATCGAGGCCGGGGTGTCGTTCCGCGATTTCGCGCTCGACAATCCGATCCGCGCGATCCGCGAGGTCAGCCACGATCTGACCGGCCGGCGGCCGGTGCGACTGGCGGGTGGCCGCCAGGCCAGCGCGCTCGACATCCAGCGTGAGTACTACGCCCGCGCGGTCGAGCATCTGCGCAATCGCGAGCGCGATCCGCAGGTGGACGCGGTGGTGGACCTGTGGGGCCGCACGCTCGACGCGGTCGAGGCGCAGGATTTCGCGAAGGTCGACACCGAGATCGACTGGGTGATCAAGCGCAAGCTGTTCCAGCGCTACCAGGACCGGTACTCGATGGAGCTGTCGGATCCGAAGATCGCCCAGCTGGATCTGGCCTATCACGACATCAAGCGCGGTCGCGGGGTGTTCGATCTGCTGCAGCGCAAGGGTCTGGTCAAGCGGGTCACCGAGGACGAGGCGGTGGACGCGGCGGTGACGACTCCGCCGCAGACGACGCGGGCCAAACTGCGCGGTGATTTCATCACCGCCGCGCAGGAGGCGGGCCGCGATTTCACCGTCGACTGGGTGCATCTGAAGCTGAACGATCAGGCGCAGCGCACGGTCTTGTGCAAGGACCCGTTCCGGTCCGTGGACGAGCGTGTGGATCGGTTGATCGCCTCGATGTGAGGTTGTCGGCCCCGCGGTGGTCCGCGGGGCCGGTCGATTCGGATTCCGGCGGCGATATCCCGGCGCGGATCGGTGCGGTGGTGCACCGTCGTTCCGGGAGTCCGATTACTCTGTGTCGGGTGGCGATTTCCAAGGTCGAGCGGCTGATGAATCTGGTGATCGCGCTGCTGTCGACCCGGCAGTTCCTGACCGCGGAACGCATTCGCGACAGCGTCGCCGGCTACGAGGAGTCGGCCAGCGACGAAGCGTTCAGCCGGATGTTCGAGCGCGACAAGAACGAACTGCGGGATCTGGGGATCCCGCTGGAGGTCGGCCCGGTGGGCCGATTCTCCGGGCAGGAGGGGTATCGCATCAATCGCGATGCCTACGAACTGCCCGATATCGACCTGACCAGCGCGGAAGCGGCGGCGGTCGCGGTGGCGGTGCAGTTGTGGGAGTCCCCGGAGCTGGCCAGTGCCGCGGAGAGCGCGGTGCTCAAGTTGCGGGCCGCCGGTGTGCACGTCGACGCGGACGCGGCCTCGGCGTCGGTGCCCGCGGTACCGGCGCGCACGCGCGGGTCGGAAGCCGCGCTGGGCAAACTGCTGGCGGCCATCGATGCGGGGCGGGCGGTGCGATTCGAGCATCGGGTCACCCACAACGCGCCCTACACCACGCGCGATGTGGAGCCCTGGGGTGTGGTGACCCGGCACGGGCGCTGGTATCTGGTCGGTCACGACCGCGACCGGGATGCGGTGCGGACCTTCCGGCTGTCGCGGATCGGAGCCGACGTGGAGGTGTACGGGCCCGAGAACGCCGTGCACAAACCGGCGGATGTGGATCTGCGCCGGATCGTGGCGCAGGTGACGGGTGCGGCGCCAGTGAGCGGATCGGCGACCGTGTGGGTGGCGCAGGGCCGCGGCCAGGAGATCCGCCGGCTGGGCGTGGTGATCGCCGAGGAGACGGTCGCCGGTCGCCCGGGTTCGGTGGTGGAGGTGCCGGTGCGGTCGCGGGACTGGCTGGCGCGGCTGATCACCGGTCTCGGCCCGGATGCGCTGGTACTGGCCCCGGAGGATCTGCGGGCCGATGTGATCGCGCGGCTGCGGTCGGTACTGGAACGGACGGAGGTGTCGGCATGAGACGCGCGAGCGTCGCGACGGCCCGGGCGGGGGTGCGGCGATGAGCAGCCGATTGTCGACGCGGCTGTCCCGGCTGCTGAATATGGTTCCGTACTTCCTCGCGAATCCGGGGATCAGTGCGCCCGAGGCGGCCGCCGAACTCGGTGTCAGCACCAAACAGCTGATGAGCGACCTCAATCAGCTCTGGATGTGCGGACTGCCCGGCTACGGTCCCGGTGATCTGATCGATCTGTCGTTCTCCGAGGAGAGCATCGAGGTCACCTTCTCCGCCGGTATCGAGCGGCCGCTGCGGCTGACCTCGATCGAGGCGACGGCGCTGCTGGTGGCTCTGCGGTCGATCGCGGATCTGCCGGGCATGGTCGATCCCACGGCCGCCCGGTCGGCCACCGCCAAGATCGAATCCGCCATTTCCGGCGAGGCGGGGCATCGCAGCGAACCCGACACCGCCGAACCGGCCGAGGCGCCGGCGGTGACCACCGTGCGGTCCGCGCTGGCCGACGGGCGTGCGCTGCGGCTGGTGTACTACTCGGCGAGCCGGGATGTGGTGTCCGAACGCGTCGTCGATCCGATCCGAATCGTGCTGGTGGACAACAACTCCTACCTGCAGGCGTGGTGCCGGCAGGCCGAGGGGGTGCGGCTGTTTCGGTTCGACCGGATCGAGGAGGCCACCGAACTCGAGGAGGCGGCGAACCCGCCCAGCCACGCCACCGAGGAGTCCGCGGGTCTCGACCTGTTCTCCGACGATCCGGCAGTCGCGTTGGCGCGCTTGCGGATTCGTGCCGACTACGGGTGGGTGCTGGACCAGTATCCGATGCATCCGGTGGTGGTGCACCCCGACGGCAGCGTCGAGGCCACCATGCGGTTCGCCACGCTGGGCTGGATCGCGCGACTGCTGCTCGGCTTCGGTTCGGGTGTCACCGTGCTGGGACCGCCCGAGCTGGTGAGCGCGGTGCGGGAACGTTCGGCCGCGGCGCTGGCCGCCTACGACCACGTCGGCGATCTCGGATACGACCGGAACATGGTCGAGGAGGTCGGGCCCGCGTGACGTTCCGGGTGACGGTGCTCGGCGCCGGAAGCATCGGTCTGTTCGTCGGTGGCAAGCTCGCCGCCGCCGGTGCCGAGGTGAGTTTCGTCGGCCGCCCGCGGCTGCTGGACGAGATCGGCGCCCACGGATTGCGGCTGACCGATCTGGACGGCGGCGACGACCGCGTCGCGGCGAGCGGTTTCCGCACCGAGACCGAACCGGACAGCGCGGCCACCGCCGATCTGGTGCTGGTCACCGTGAAATCGGCGCAGACCGCCCAGGCGGCGGCACAGCTGCGCGATCGGGTGCGCGCGGACACCGTGGTGATCAGCCTGCAGAACGGCATCGGCAACGATGCGGCGATCCGGGAGGTGCTGCCCGCGGCGGTGGTCTCGGCGGGCATGGTGATGTTCAATGTCGTCCACAGCGGCCCCGGCCATTTCCATCGCGGGACCGACGGCACCGTGGCGGTGTCCGACGATCCGGCGCTGTCGCGATTCGCGCCGCTGTTCGAGCGGGCCGGGCTGCCCCTGGACCGCCATTCCGATCTGCGCCCGGTGCAATGGGCCAAACTGTTGCTCAACCTCAACAACGCGATCAACGCGCTGTCGGGCCGGCCGCTGCGCGAGGAACTGGCCACCCGCGACTACCGGCGCTGCCTGGCACTGGCCCAGAACGAGGCACTCGCGGTGATGCGGCGGGCCCGGATCCGTCCCGCGCGGTTGACCGTCCTGCCGCCGCGCGTGATGGCCCGCATGCTGACCGTTCCCGATGCCGTCTTCGAGCGGGTGGCCGGACGGGTGCTCGCGGTGGACCCGATGGCGCGCTCGTCGATGGCCGACGATCTGGCCCTGGGCCGGCGCACCGAAATAGATTGGCTCTGTGGGGAGATCGTCGAGCTGGGCCGGATGGTGGCCGTGCCTACCCCGGTGAACGCGCGGCTGGTCGCCTTGATCCGGGCCGCCGAGAGCGGCGACGAACGACGCTGGAGCGGCCCGGACCTGCTCGCGGAGCTGCGCGGGGCCGCGACCGCAGCGGCACCGGGACCGGTGTCGCGCCGAACCCGCGCCGGCATCCGGCCGTTCCACGGGTGACGACGCGCGTAGTCGTCGGATCGGGGTCCGGTAGCATCGGACATACCACAGTCTTGGGAGGTTTTCGATGGGTTCATTGAGCCCGACGCACTGGCTCATCATTGCGTTGGTGATCCTGCTGCTGTTCGGCGCCAAGCGGCTGCCCGACGCCGCCCGGGGTCTCGGACGTTCCTTGCGCATCTTCAAGAGCGAGATGAGCGAGATGCATTCCGAGGGCTCGGCGAACGCGGGTTCTGCGAACACGGGGTCGGCGAACGCGTCCGGCACCGCGCAGCAGTCGGCGCCCGCGGCCGAACTGCCGCCTGCCCAGCCGGTGAATCCGGCCCCGCAGGCCGACAAGGATCGTCACACGGCCTGATCCGGTCCGTCTCGAGGCCGTCACCCCGGCAACGCCCGCGGGGTGGCGGTGCGATGGCGGTTGGGCGTTTCATCCGGATCCGGCCAGGTGATCAGCGAGGCAGTCACATCCATGCGCATTCCGTTCGACCCCCGCCGTAGCCGGCGCAGGACGAATCCCGACGGCACCATGTCGTTGGTCGAACATCTGCAAGAGTTGCGTTCGCGACTGTTGAAGTCGTTGCTGGCGGTGGCGCTGACCACGATCCTCGGATTCCTCTGGTACTCGCACTCCTTCCTGGGCATCGAGAGCCTGGGTGATCTGCTGCGCGGCCCGTACTGTTCGCTGCCGCCGGAACATCGTGCGCAGCTGACCACCGACGGCACCTGCCGGCTGCTGGCCACCGCACCGTTCGAACAGTTCATGCTGCGGTTCAAGGTCGCCTTCACCGCGGGTGTGGTGATGGCCTGCCCGATCTGGCTGTACCAGCTGTGGGCGTTCGTCACGCCCGGCCTCTACGCCAAGGAGCGCAAGTACGCGATCAGCTTCGTCGCCTCCGGCGTGGTGCTGTTCGTCACCGGCGCGGTGCTCGCGTACTGGGTGGTGGCGCACGCGCTGAGCTTCCTGATGGGAATCGGCAGCAATGTGCAGATCACCGCGCTGAGCGGTAGTCAGTACTTCGGATTCATCATCAAGCTGCTGATCATCTTCGGCGTCAGCTTCGAGACGCCGCTGCTGATCATCGGGCTGAACATGGTGGGCGTGCTGACCTACGAGCGGCTCAAGAAGTGGCGCCGCGGCATGATCTTCGGGCTGTTCGTCTTCGCCGCGATCGTCACCCCGCAGGATCCCTTCTCGATGCTGGCGCTGGCCGCCGCTCTCACCGTGTTGTTCGAGGTGGCCGTGCAGATCGCCCGGCTCAACGACCGACGCCGCGCGCGCCGGGGCGACAACTGGGGCGCGCTGTCCGACGACGAGGCCTCCCCGCTGGCCGGACCCGACGATCTGGACGGTGTGAGCCCGGTGGAGCCCGCCCGCCCGGTGACGGCGACCGGACCGGTCTCGGCCGAGCCCGCGCCGAAAACTCCGCGCCCGGTGTCGGACTACTCCGATACCCTCTGAGCGTGGGACAACCGTCGCTGACTGGCGAACTCGCGGCATTCGCCGCCGACCTGAAATTCTCCCTGGACCCGTTCCAACAGCAGGCCTGCGCGGCCCTGGAGAACGGGCACAGTGTGCTGGTGTGCGCGCCGACCGGCGCCGGTAAGACCGTCGTCGGGGAATTCGCCGTGCACCTGGCCCGCGCGGCCGGTGGCAAGTGCTTCTACACCACCCCGATCAAGGCGCTGTCGAATCAGAAGTACGCCGATCTGGTGGATCGCTACGGCCGCGACGCGGTCGGACTGCTGACCGGTGATCAGTCGATCAATCCGGACGCCCGGGTCGTGGTCATGACCACCGAAGTGCTGCGCAACATGCTCTACGCGGGTTCGGACGCGCTGCACGCGCTGTCGTTCGTCGTCATGGACGAGGTGCACTATCTGGCCGACCGATTCCGCGGCGCGGTGTGGGAAGAGGTCATCCTGCATCTGCCGCCGGAGGTGCGGCTGGTGAGCCTGTCGGCGACGGTCAGCAACGCCGAGGAGTTCGGCGCGTGGATGGAGACCGTGCGGGGCGATACCGCGGTCATCGTCGACGAGACGCGGCCGGTGCCGCTGTGGCAGCACGTCATGGTCGGGCGGCGGCTGTTCGATCTGTTCGATACGAAGTCCAGCGATCAGAAAATCCTCGTCGACGAGGATCTGGTTCGCTACATCAAACATCGCGAGACCGCCGACCGGATGAACGGCTGGTCCGGTCCGCGCCACCGCGGTGGTCCGCGCCGCGACTTCCGGCCGCTGCCGCGCCCGGAGATGCTCGCCCGCCTCGACGAGGAAGGGCTGCTGCCGGCGATCACGTTCATCTTCAGCCGGGCCGGCTGCGACGGCGCCCTCGCCCAGTGCCTGCGCTCGCGCCTGGATCTGAGCCGTCCCGAGGAGGCGGCGGAGATCGAGGCGGTGATCGAACGCCATACCGGTGATCTGCCGCGCGCCGACCTCGATGTGCTCGGCTACTGGGAATGGCGGGAGGCGCTCTTCCGCGGCCTGGCCGCCCATCACGCCGGCATGCTGCCCGCCTTCCGGCACACCGTGGAGGAATTGTTCGTCCGCGGGTTGGTGCGGGCCGTATTCGCCACGGAGACACTGGCTCTCGGCATCAATATGCCGGCGCGCACGGTGGTGCTGGAACGGCTGGTGAAGTTCAACGGCGAAACCCATGCCGAGCTGACTCCCGGCGAGTACACGCAGCTGACCGGCCGAGCCGGGCGGCGCGGCATCGACATCGAAGGCCACGCGGTGGTGATGTGGCACCCCGATGTCGACACCAGCGCCGTCGCGGGCCTGGCCTCGACCCGCACCTATCCGCTGCGCAGCTCCTTCCGGCCCGGTTACAACATGTCGATCAACCTGATCGACCGGATGGGCGCCGCGCAGTCGCGAGAGCTGCTGGAGCGCTCGTTCGCGCAGTTCCAGGCCGATCGCTCGGTGGTGGGCCTGGTCCGCGGTATCGAGCGCAACGAGGCGCAGGTGCGCAAGCTGCGTTCGCAGATCGGTGACGACGGATTCCTCGAGTATCTGTCGCTGCGGGAGCGGATCAAACAGCGCGAACGCGAACTGGAACGGCAGGGCCGCGCCGACCGGCGCGGGGCGGCGGTCGAGTCGCTGACCTCGCTGCGCCGCGGTGACGTGGTGGCCATCCCGACCGGGCGCCGCCAGGGTCTCGCGGTGATCCTGGAACCGGACGCGAGTCCGGGCGATCCGCGGCCGCTGGTGCTGACTGCCGACACCTGGGCCGGTCGCGTCTCGGCCGCCGACTTCCCGACCCCCGCTCAGCCGCTGGGCCGGATGCGGCTGCCCCGCCACGTCGACCACCGCACCGCGCGGGCGCGCCGCGATCTGGCCTCGGCGTTGCGCAGCACCGGAATCGCCGTACCCGGGCGGGGCCGGCGCGGTGGTCGCGCCCGCGCGGCCGACGATCGAGAACTGGCGACGCTGCGGCGGGCGCTGCGCGCTCATCCCGCCCACTCCCGGCCCGACCGGGAGCAGCTGGCCCGGCTGGGGGAGCGCTACAACCGGCTCGAGCGCGAGACCGAGTCGATGCGCCAGAAGGTCGCTGCGACAACGAATTCGCTCGCGCGCACCTTCGATCGGATCGTCGCGCTGCTGAGTGAGCGCGGCTATGTCGACGGCGGGGAGGTCACCGCCGACGGTCGGCGGCTCGCCCGAATCTACACCGAGGCGGATCTCGTTGTGGCCGAATGCCTTCGGCAGGGGCTGTGGCGCGGGCTCGGCGCCGCCGAACTCGCGGGCGTGGTGTCGGTGCTGGTCTTCGAGTCGCGGCAGGAGGGCGGCTACCTCGGCCCGTCCGGGCCGACCGAGCCGGTGCGGCGCGCGGTCGGCGCCACCATCGGCGTGTGGAGCCAGTTGCGCACCGACGAGGCCAAGCACAAACTGCCGCCGACCCGGGAACCGGATCTGGGCTTCGTCACCGGCATCTACAAATGGGCCCGCGGCGACGGATTGGCCGAATCGTTGCTGGCCAGTGGTGATCAGGGCAGTGCGTTGTCGGCGGGCGACTTCGTGCGCTGGTGCCGGCAGGTGATCGATCTGCTCGACCAGATCCACCAGACCGCCGACGACACCGAAATCGCCGCCACCGCCGCCAAGTCGGTGCGTGCCATCCGGCGTGGCGTTGTGGCGGTGGACGCCGCGTAGCGTGCCGGGCTGTGATTGGATGACTACCGGTACCGACCGTGGTGAGGGCCTGATCACCTCACGCGGGGGGATGTGAGACGACGAGTGCGAGTGGAGGCAGGCACATGAGCGGCCCGTACGGACCGAACGAGACCCCTGGCCCAGGGGAGGGCCACAGCAGCGATCCGACCCAGCAGTGGTCGGGGCAGCCGCAGCCCGGCCAGTCCGGACCGCCGCCGCAGTGGGGTGGCCAGCAGCCGCAGCAGCCCCAGTGGGGCCAGCCCGCACCGTCGCAGCAGCAGTGGGCGCCGCAACCGCAACAGCAGCAGCCGCAGCAGCCGCAGTGGGGCGGCCAGAGCCAGCCGTCGTGGCCCCAGCAGCAACCGGCCCAGGCGCAGCCGTGGGAGCCGACCCAGCAGCAGTGGGGACAGCCGCCGCAGCCGTCGCAGCAGCAGTGGGCGCAGCAGCAGCCCACCCAGCAGGGGTGGGCGCCGCAGCCCGACCAGTCGCAGCAGCAGTGGGGGATGCAGGAACCGCAGCTGAGCACCACGCCCGCCAAGAAGTCGAAGAAGGGCCTGCTCTTCGGCGGTATCGGCGTACTGGTCGTGGTGGTCGTCGCGGTGGTCCTCGCCTTCGTCTTCCTGGGCAGCGACAAACTGGACAACAAGGCCGTGCAGGACGGCGTGCAGAAGGTCCTCAAGGATTCCTACGGCATCGACGACGTTCAGAACGTCAGCTGCCCCTCGGGGCAGAAGGTCGAGGTCGGCGGCACGTTCGACTGCACCCTGAAGGTCGGTGGCGAGCAGAAGAAGGTCACCGTCAAGATCACCAAGGACGACGGCACCTACGAGGTCGGCCGGCCCAACTGAGTGCCGTGCGCCCGGAGCCATCGCCGGGCGCCACGTTCTCGTGGCGGTGATGAATGCCGGGTATCAGGCGCTCGCCGCCAAGGCGGCGGTCAGTCGCTTGACGGGGCTCTCGGCGTTGTAGGCGGTGGCCAGCGCGTGCAGCCGGTCCAAATCGGCCGGCTCGGCGGGCAGCAGGTCGGGGCCGGACAGGTCGACCTCGGCGTCGCGGACGACCCGCACGACCGGTGCGGCCGCCTTCAAATACTCTTCGGCCGCAGCGAGTTTCGCGCGTACGCCGCGAGCCAGATCCGATGCCGGGTCGGCGACGGCGGCCACCAGCGCCTCGAGCGAGCCGTAGCGCGAAATCAGCGTGGCGGCGGATTTGTCGCCGATACCGGCGACACCGGGCAGGCCGTCGGAAGCATCGCCGCGCAGTGTCGCCATATCGGCATAGGCCGGGCCCGCATTCTCCTGCGGCACACCGTATTTCGCGGCCACCTCGGCAGGGCCGTACAGTTCTGCCTTGGCCAGCCCGCGGCCCACGTAGAAGACGTGGACGGGTGGCGCGTCGGCGCGCACCACCTGCAGCAGATCGCGGTCACCGCTGACCACGATCACCTCGTTGTCGCGCTCGCGGGTCGCGAGGGTGCCGATCACGTCGTCGGCCTCCAGGCCGGCCGCGCCGGCGGTCGCGATCCCGGCCGCCGCGAGCACCTCGGCGATCATGTCGACCTGCGGAGTGAGGGTGTCGGGCACCTCCTCGGCGCCCGGTTGGGCGTCGGCGCCGGTGTCGAGCCGGTGGGCCTTGTAGGAGGGCACGAGCTCGACGCGGAAGGCCGGGCGCCAATCGAGATCGAGGCACACCACCAGGCGGCCCGGATTGTGCCGGGTGATCAGCGCGGCGACCATATCGGTGAAACCGCGCAGTGCGTTCACCGGCCGGCCGTCGGGCGCGGTGATCTTCTCCGGGATGGCATAGAACGCCCGGAACCACAGGCTGGCGCCGTCGAGCAGCAGCAGTGGCCGGTCACTCGCACTGGAGGTGAGCATGGCGCAGACGCTACCGGGCGGCACCGACAATCGGGCCACGACCCGGTCGCGAACGTCGTGATCGCCCGGACCGTGTCCGGCGCGGCGGGTAACGTCGTATCGCATGAGCGCGCATACGGAGTCACGATTCGGTGCCGAGATCTACGGCAAGCGGCTGGAGCGGGCGGCGGAGCTGACCCGCGCGGCACATCTGGACGCGCTGCTGATCACGCCCGGACCGGATCTGCGATATCTGCTGGGATCGGCCGCGCAATCCTTCGAGCGGCTCACCTGCCTGGTCGTCCCGGCCAGCGGCGAAACCCCGTCGGTGGTCGTGCCGAAGCTGGAGCTCTCCGCGCTGGACGGCTCGGCGGCCGGTGAACTCGGATTGCACATGGTGCCGTGGGTGGACGGCGTGGACCCGTACGGGGTCGTGAAATCGACGCTGAACGCGGGCGCGCGAGTCGCGGTCGACGATGCCATGCCCGCCCTGCATCTGCTTCCGATCGCGGACGCGCTGACGGCACTGCCGGTGTCGGCGACCCCGATCATCCGCGAGTTGCGGATGATCAAGGATGCCGCCGAGATCGATGCCTTGCGCCGCGCGGGTGCGGCCATCGACCGGGTCCATGCCCGGATGGGTGAGTGGTTGCAGCCGGGCCGCACGGAGGCCGAGGTCGCCGCCGACATCACCGCCGCGATCGTCGAGGAGGGACACGACCGCGCCGATTTCGTCATCGTCGGCAGCGGACCCAACGGCGCCAACCCGCACCACAGCCATTCCGACCGGATCATCGAAGCCGGTGACGTGGTGGTCATCGATATCGGCGGCCCCGTCGAACCGGGGTATTTCTCCGATTCCACCCGCACGTACGTGCTGGGGGAGCCCGATCCGGAGATCGCCGAGCGCTACGCCGCACTCGAACGCGCACAGGCCGCCGCGGTGGCTGCCGTGCGACCGGGCGTCACCGCCGAATCGGTCGACGCCGCGGCCCGGAACCTGTTGTCCGAGGCGGGTTTCGGCGAGGCGTTCATTCACCGCACCGGCCACGGCATCGGGCTGTCGGTGCACGAGGAGCCCTACATCGTGGCGGGCAACGAGACCGTGCTGCGGGAGGGGATGGCGTTCAGCATCGAGCCGGGCATCTACTTCGGCGGCGAATGGGGCGCCCGGATCGAGGACATCGTGGTGGTCACCGAAGACGGCGGCGAATCGGTGAACCGGCGTCCGCACGGTCTCACGGTGCTGTGAGGTCGAACGAGTACAGGCACCGCTGAGCCCCGGCGCGGAGAACCCGGCGCGGAGAACTCAGCCGCGCAGGGTGCTGCTCGACAACACCCGCGCGACGCGCACCGCGATGACCACGCGCTGCGGGTTCTCCCGCGGGGTGCGGTAGCGCTCGGCGTAGCGAGCTTCGGCTTCGGCGACTTGATCGCGTTCGGTCCAGACCTCGGCCGGGCCCTCGAGGGTGAGCCAGCGCGGGCCGTCGACCTGGCTCAGCGCGGCGTATCCGCGCCGGTCCGCGTTGCGCGCCTTGATGCTGGGACCGCTGGTGATCACCCGCGCGATGCCGGCCTCGGGATCCCAGGTGAAGCCGACCGCGACCACGTGCGGTGTACCGTCCGCACGCAGCGTGGTGAGCGTGGCCAGATGCCGTTCGGTCACGAATTCCAGCGCGCTGGGAGACAGGTCGATGCGTGCGGCCGCGGTACTCGTCATGGCTGCGACGCTAGCAACCGGCGCCGATGGCAGACTATGCGCCATGGGTGTGCGTGAGGTCGACGACGGGGTGATCGTACTGTTCGGCGGGCGCAGCGAGATGGGACTCGAGGTCGTCCGCCGGATCTGCGCGGACCGCGAGGTCGTGCTCGCGGCGCGCCGCAGCGATCGGCTGGGGGAGGAGGCCGCGATGCTGCGCGCGGCGGGCGCCCGTGCGGTCCATCCGGTGGAGTTCGACGCCGACGAGCTGTCCGGCCATCAGCCGCTGCTGGAGAAACTGGCCGCCGACCACGGCCGTATCGGGGTGGCGATCCTGGCCTTCGGGGTACTGGGCGACCAGGCCCGCGCCGAACAGGATCCGGCCGCGGCGGTCGCGATACTGCACACCGACTTCGTCGCGCAGGTGAATCTGCTGACGGTGCTGGCGAATCTGCTGCGCGCCCAGGGCAGCGGGCAGCTGGTGGTGTTCAGTTCGGTCGCCGGGGTGCGGGTGCGGCGGGCCAACTACGTCTACGGATCGGGCAAGGCGGGGCTGGACGGATTCGCCTCGGGACTGTCGGACGCGTTGCACGGCAGTGGCGTTCACCTGTTGCTCGTCCGGCCGGGTTTCGTGATCGGGCGGATGACCGAGGGCATGAGCCCGGCGCCCCTGTCGAGTACACCGCAGCAGGTGGCCGACGCGGTGGTCACCGCCTTGCACCGGCGCGCGGGCGAAGTCTGGGTACCGCGCACATTGCGATTCGCCTTCGCTGTGGCCCGATGGGTACCGCGGGCCGTCTGGCGCCGGATGCCCCGCTGATGCGCGAGCTCACCCGCAGCGCGGCAGAACCGCTGCGCCACAAGCACGACAGGGCGGTTGCCCGCGTGCGCGGCAGAGGGCGGCGGGTCGGGCCAGTGCCGCGACGGCGTGCGGTGACGATATGACAGGCGAAAAACACACTCTCGCAACGGGAGACACGCAGAACGCACCGGAGAACGATCGCCTCATCGCGGTGGTGGGCATCGGCGCCGACGGCTGGCCGGGGTTGAGCCCGCGCGTGCGTGACGAGATCGCCGCGGCCCAGGTGCTTTTCGGATCGCGCCGCCAGCTGGATCTGATCCCCGCCGACGCGAGCATCGCGCAGCGCCGGGCCTGGCCGACACCGCTGCTGCCCGCGTTGCCGGAACTGCTGGCCGCGCATCGCGGTTCGCGTATCTGCGTACTCGCCAGCGGTGATCCGATGTTCTACGGCATCGGCGTCACGCTGGCGAACCTGCTCGGCCCGCAAGCGATCCGAGTCTACCCGCAGCCGTCCTCGGCCACGCTGGCCTGTGCGCGACTGGGCTGGGCGAGTGCGCACACACCGGTGGTGAGCATCGTCGGCCGCCCCCTGGAGACGGTTCTGCCGGCTCTCGCCGACGGCCGGCGCTTGCTGGTGCTCAGCGCCGACGAACATGCTCCGGCGCAAGTGGCGGAACTGTTGCGGTGCAACGGTTTTGGTGAATCGCGATTGACCGTGCTGGAGCAGCTCGGTGGTCCCGCCGAGCGGATCGTCGCCGCCACGGCGGCGCAGTGGTCGCGGCCGCCCGGGGACCCGCTGAACATCGTCGCCGTCGAGGCGGTCCGTGATCCGGCCGCACCCCGGCTCACCCGGCTTCCGGGACTGCCCGATGCCTCCTACGGCGGCGACGGACAGCTGACGAAGGCGGAGGTCCGCACCCTGTCGATCGCCGCGCTCGCCCCCGCGCCCGGCGAATTGCTCTGGGATGTGGGCGGCGGGTCGGGCACCATCGCGATCGAATGGTGCCGAACCCATCCCGACTGCCGCGCAATCACATTCGAGCGCAGTGCCGCGCGGCGCGACCAGATCGCCGCCAATGCCGCGGCGCTCGGAGTGCCCGCGATCGTCGTGCGCGGCGAGGCGCCCGCCGATCTGCCCGCGGCCGGTGATCCGGCGCCGGACGCGATTTTCCTCGGCGGCGGCCTCACTCAGGACGGACTGTTCGCGACATGCTGGGACCGGCTGCGGCCAGGGGGACGGCTGGTCGCCAACGCCGTGACCGCGGAATCCGAGGCGCTGCTGCTGCGCTGGGCCGCGACACACGGCGGTGAACTGCGGAAATTCCAGATCTACCGTGGTGAGCCGCTCGGCGGATTCACGGCCTGGCGCCCGCACCTACCGGTCGCGCAGTGGATCGCAGTCAAGCCGGCCGATCGGTCCGTATCGCCTGAATAGCGAAGCGCGGCGCTGGTCAGTATACGGAGCCTGCCCGTATCGGTGCGTCGGCGCAGAGGCTGCGCAGATCGTGGAAGGCGCGGCAGAGATGCGCGTCCAGACCGTCGGCGGGGTCGTCGATCCAGGCGTGAACCGCGTATTGATAAGCGGCCCAGCCGGTTCGGGCGGCCAGGTCGGCCGGACCGGCGTCGATGCCACGGTGTCGCAGAGCCTCCGCCACGGCCTCGGTGAGCCACGCGTGTTTGGCCAGCTCGCGCTCGCGCAGCGCCGGGGTCGCCCCGATGACTTTCCATCGGGGATCGGAGAACGGGCGGTTGCGTTCCAGATTCCGGGCGGATTTCCGGAATGCGCACAGCAGTACCTCGAACGGGCTCAGGCCCTGAGGTGCTTCGGCGATCGCCTGCATCAGAGTGGTCCGCAGGTCGGCTTCGCCGTCGAAGAGCACCTCACGTTTGTCGGGGAAGTGCCGGAAGAAGGTGCGCTCGTTGACCCCGGCCCGCGCGGCGATCTCTGCCGCTGCGGTCTGGTCGAATCCTCGTTCCCGGTACAGCTCGAGGGCTGCCTGCTGCAGGCGGCGACGCACCTCTGCTCCGCTTCGTGGCATGTTCCGAGCCTACCGCGATGTGTCAGTGACTGGCGTCACGTTGCGTCAGTGACTGGCGCTACGCGTAGAGTCAGTCACTGGCGTTAATGCCAGTGAATGGCATAAAAATGGAGGGTTCCATGCATGTCTTCGTCACCGGGGGCTCCGGTCAGACCGGGCCCGCAGTCGTCACCGAACTCATCGCGGCCGGCCACACCGTGACCGGCCTGGCGCGCTCGAAGGCCGCCGCGGACCGGCTCGAATCATTGGGTGCCACACCGCATCCGGGCTCCCTGGACGACCTCGACAGTCTGCGGAGCGGCGCGGCAGCCGCCGACGGCGTCTTGCACATGGCTTACGGGGGCTACTACGCAGATCCGGATGACCTCATTCGCCGCGACTGCGGCGCGATCGAAGCACTCGGGCAGGCGCTGGCCGGCTCCGGCAAGCCCCTTGTCAGCACCTCGGGCACTCTGGTGACCAGGGCCGGGCGGGTCAGCACCGAGCAGGAGGCGCCGGACCCCGATTCGGTCGCCGCATTCCGCATTGCGGGCGAGCAGACCTGTTTGAGCTTTGCCGAGTGCGGGCTGCGGGCCGTCGTGGTACGACTCGCGCCGACCGTGCACGGCCCCGGCGACTACGGGTTCATTCCGGCTCTCGTCGCGGCTGCGCGCAGGTCAGGAGTCTCGGCCTACATCGGCGAGGGCGCCAATCGGTGGCCGGCGGTCCACCGCGCCGACGCCGCGGTCTTGTTCCGGTTGGCCCTCGAGAAGGCTCCCGCCGGCAGCGTGCTCCACGGCGTCGGCGAAAGCGCTGTCACGATCAGAAGTGTGGCGGAGCAGATCGCGCACATGCTCGACATCCCCACCGCTTCCCTGACGCTCGACCAGGCCGCCGCGCATCTCGGAAACCCCTTCCTGGCCCGATTCTTCTCCCTCGACGTCCCGGTCTCCAGCGACCACACCCGAGCGCTGCTGGGGTGGAAGCCTCACCACGAGACATTGCTCGACGACCTGCGGACCGGGGACTATTTCACCCCGGAGGCGAGCATCCGGGCCGAGCGTGTGTGGCTGCCGCACGGTGCGCACGAGCACAGCTGACCCGTCTGTGTGAACCGGGGAGACGGCGAGGCCATCCTCATCCCAAGGTTTCCGACAAGGGGGTTCGAGCCTCGGCGAGTTTGCGGTAGTCCTCGAGGATGCGGCGAATGGAGGGAGTCACGCGCAGGTCGCTGCCCAGTGGCGCCCAGGTGTAGGCACTGTGCACGGACAGGCGGATGGGGTACGTGGCGGCCACGTCGACGGCGAAGTGCAGGCGGCGGACCGGTTTTCCGCCGGGCGAGAGATAGTCGAAAGAACCTACGTGGCAACGGATTCGGGTGACGTTCAGCCCGGTCTCGGTGGCGACGCCGCGGGCCACGGCCGCGTCCAGCGGTTCGCCGGGTTCGACGGTGGTGCCGGGAAGTTTGAGGGTGGCCTTGATGGGGCCGCTGTCGTCACGTTCCAGCAGCAGAACCTCCCCGCCGCGATCGATGATCGTGCCGATTCGTAGTGCGACACCGTCCTTTTCCGCGCTTTCGTACAGTTCGTCGAGCATGGATGTAGAGATCATCCGACTCACCAACCCTCGATCGGTGCACCACACGGGCAGTACAAGACGACCCATTATTACGGTAGACCGGAAGCAATGCGCGAAGGGCGGATTCGGTCGCCTTGGTGCGTCACGGCCGAACCGTTCGCGTGGTCGGTGCCTTCGGCGCGCTCGGGTTCCCGTCCGAGGGCCACGGGGCGGTCTCGACCGGGGGCAAGCCGTTCGGAAGGACGGATTCGATGAACCATCGGTATTGCTCCGGGCGTGGGTCCCTCGTCGTAGAGTTCGAGAGGACGCTGGAACTCGCGCGCGTGGTGTGACCGGTCGAGCGAAAACAGGAGCGCAGGTGAATTTCGAGGAGTACCGCCGACACGACGCCACCGGTCTCGCGGAACTGGTCGCGAAGAAGGAGGTCACGGCCGCCGAACTGCTGGCATCAGCCCGGGAACGCGCCGCCGAGGTGAACCCGCGGATCAACGCGATCATCGCCGACGTCCCGTGCTCGGCCGACGCGGAGCGCACGGGAGCCTTCGCCGGTGTCCCGTTCCTCATCAAGGATCTCGGAATGGATTACGCCGGGCTCCCGTCCTCGCAGGGATCGCGGTCGTTGCGCACGACTGCGGCGACCGAGCACGCGACGATCGTTCAGCGGTGGCTCGACGCCGGCCTGATGATCTTCGGCAAGACGAACATGCCCGAGTTCGGCGCCAAGGCGATCACCGAGCCCGAGCTCTGGGGACCGACCCGAAATCCGTGGGACCTGTCGCGAACGCCGGGTGGGTCGTCGGGCGGTTCCGCGGCGGCGGTCGCGGCGGGCATCGTTCCCGCCGCCGGTGCGAACGACGGCGGCGGTTCGATCCGGATTCCGGCCGGTTGCTGCGGGCTCGTGGGTCTGAAACCGGGACGCGGGGTGACCCCCATGGGGCCGGCGACCGGAGAACTCATGCACGGTGCCGCTGTTCAAGGGGTCGTCACACGCTCGGTCCGCGACACCGCCGGGATGCTCGATGTCATCGCCGGCGGAGAATCGTGGGGTCCGTTTCAGCCGGCGGTGGCCGGGCCCTACCGCGACGCGGTAGGCCAGGATCCCGGCCGGCTCCGGATCGGCGTGCGGATCCCGA
Organism: Nocardia sp. 852002-51101_SCH5132738; assembly: GCF_001665695.1. Classification (NCBI taxonomy): domain Bacteria; kingdom Bacillati; phylum Actinomycetota; class Actinomycetes; order Mycobacteriales; family Nocardiaceae; genus Nocardia; species Nocardia sp. 852002-51101_SCH5132738. Next base: position 86,482 of record NZ_LZML01000041.1, read on the forward strand.
CAGCCATTACGCCCGAACCCGACCCCGAGGCCTACGCGGCGGTCGAGGCGGCAACGCGAGTACTGACCGAGCTGGGTCACCAGGTGGAAATCCTGGAAGAGGCACCGTTCGACGACGCTGCCCTGGCCGGTGAGTTCTTGCTCACCTGGTTCGTCTACATCGCCTACGAGGTCGCCGACGCGCGCCGCATCTCCGGCTGCGGCAACGAGGGGTTCGAACGCGACACCCTGGTCATGGCGGCGTTGGGCAATGCGACCCGAGGCCCGGAGTACGTCGCCGCCGTCGAGGCCCGGCACGGCCATGCGCGTCGACTGACCGAGTACTTCCGGGCCCACGATCTGCTGCTGACGCCCACGATGGCCACCCCGCCGCCCAAGATCGGGGAGTTCGAATTGCCGAAGTCGCTCCAACGCGTGACCGACGCGATTCTCAAGACCCGTACCGCCGGCCTGCTCAAGCACACCTCGATCGTCGACGACTTGATCAACAGTAATCTCGGCTGGGTGCCCTACACCCAGCTCGCCAATATCACCGGCAGACCAGCGATCTCCCTGCCGCTGCACTGGACCGCCGATGGACTTCCCCTGGGGGTCCAACTCGTGGCCCCATTGGGCGGAGAATCGACACTGATCAAGATCGCCGCCCAGGTCGAGCAGGCGGCGCCGTGGTTCGACAAAGTCGCCGAACGGAGCCGGCTCCAGAGCTGAAACCGGCGCGCAGCGGTCGCCTGCTATCCGATGTGATCGATACCGGCCCACAGGTCGCAGTGGTGCTGTGCGGCGAAGGTGCCGGCGGGTCCGATGCGGTCGCTGCCGAGCTCGAGGGTGGTGTCGGCGGCGGCATGGGGCCACGGGGTCAGGGCCGGTGTTTCGGGATTTCCGGTGTGGGCGAATTGCGCCCAGCTGTCCTGAATATCGCGCGAAAGCCGGTCGGCCGCGGGCGGCAACGGAATGGGCAGGCCCATGAGCGAGGAGAAGACGTAGGGGACCTCGGCGCCGTGGAACGCGCCCGGCAGTAGCGGATTGGGTGGCAGGGGTGCGTCGTTGAACTGGTACCGCCACACCTGCGCGCCGCCGCGGCGGGCGGTCTCGGCGGTGAATTGTGCCGGGCAGGCGAAGAATCCGTCGGTGAGCACGCGTTCCTTGGCGGCCGCGGGCGTGGGATACGCCGAGATCGGGTAGCGCTGGAGTACGCGATCGGCGCTATCGCCGAACAGTTCTCGGGTCCACTGCGTGTAATCGGTTGCCGAGGGCGTGGTTCCGTGTCCGTAGTCGAGCAGTGCGATGAAGGTCGCGCCCTCGTCGGCATTGCTGCCCACAATCAGTGGGATGTCACGCGCCGCGCCGCCCGCCAGGGCGTTCTCGGGCGTGTCGGTCACCACGACCCCGTCGCGGATGGGTGTCCACGTGACGGCCATGGTGTTCAGTTGCGTGGTCGGAGAGTCGAGGAGCCGATCGACGGGCAATGTGCGCAGGCAGGCCAACCGGGTGGCGGGGTCGGCGCAGCCCAGGCTGGATGCGTAGTCGCCGGATCGCTGATAGGCAACCTGCGGGGTGGGTGGTGCGAGCGGACTTCGTGCGCACGAACCGCTTTCGACGATGGCTTTGGCGTAGAGGCCGCGCGCTGTCGGGGAGGCGAGTTGGGTGCAGACGCTCATGCCGCCGGCGGATTCACCGAACAGCGTGACGTTGCCGGGATCTCCGCCGAAGGCTGTCGCATTGTCGTGAATCCAGCGCAGCGCGGCCTGCTGATCGAGGGTGCCGTATGTCCCTGTCGCGCCGCCATTTTCGGCGGCCAGTTCGGGCAGGGCCAGAAAGCCGAAGGGCCCGACGCGATAGTTCGGGACCGCCACGATGACCTGTCCGTCGCGGACCAGGCGGGCGGGGGAGTCGTATTGGGCATTGGATCCGAGGACGAACGCGCCGCCGTAGAGCCACACCATCACCGGCAGCGCGGTGCCGGCGGGGTGTTCGGGCACGTAGAGGTCGATACTGAGGCAGTCTTCGCTCGACGGCTGCAACACCACTCCGGGCACGGGAGACGACTGCGGGCATTGCGGTCCGTGGGCGACCGCCGGGCGGACACCCGGCCACGGCGGTGCGGGCTGCGGTGGCGCGAACCGGGCGGCTTGCGCGAACGGCACCCCGAGATATCGAACGACACCATCGGCGCGTACGCCGCGAATCTGCCCGCCGGTGACACCGACAACCGGCTCCGAACCGGCGTCCGGTGCGGCGTGGGCGGTCGGTGTCACCACCGCCATCGCTACCGCGGCGACGCTGATCAGTATCGAGGACAGCCACCGCGCTCGGGTGCGAGGGGCAGTGCGGATCGGCATGTGAAGCTCCCTGACTCCATTTAATTTTGCAGCAAAAGTACTGTAGGCGGGCGTCTTCGCCGCGCGCACCGTTTTCGTGAAAGCCAGGGTTGTCGCGCACGTATGCGTTTTCGGTTGCGCGGCAGTGATATTCGAAGATACTTTCAATGCAAAACCAAGTATGTCGCGTCCCCCACTTATCCTTTCCGCCGGGTCCGTACCGGCCGTGCGGGCAGAATATGGGGGTGGAAACCTCGGCCTCACCAACGGATCCGGTCTCGCGGGTGCCGGTGGACGCCCAACTCAGCGCGTTGCTCGGACCGCTGCGCCGGGCGGTCCTGCGTCGCACGCGAGCCGCCGAGGATCTGCCGGATCTCCCCGAAGCGCAGATCGAACTGCTCCGGCTCCTGGTGGCGACGGGCGGAGTCGCGCCGAGCCGGGCGGCCGCCGAATTGAACGTGGCACAGTCCACCATCAGCAATCTGCTGCGCACCATGACCGCGGACGACCTCGTCGAGCGGCTGCCGACACCGGGGGACGGGCGTGGGGCGATGCTCGTCGCGTCGGCGCGGGCGCGCGAGCTGCTGGATCGGTACGACCGCGCGAGCGCGGCGATGCTGCGCGAAACGCTGGCCCGGCTCTCCGCCGCCGATCGCCGGGCGGTGGAATCGGCGGTCCCCGCATTGCGGCGGCTGCTCGCGGAGCTCAGCGGTCAGCCGGGGTCACGGTGACGGTGTCGCCGCCCGGAGATTTCGTCGGAAGGCGCGTTCGATGAGGCCGCCCCATCCGCACGGCTGCGGGCGCGGATTCGCGATGGCCGAGAGTCGCTTCGAATTGTGACGGTTTGCTTACCGGTGGCGCCGCGTCCCCGCATCGCGCCGCGACCGTGGCCAGAATCTCGGTATGCGGATTCTGCTGACCGGAGCGGCCGGGTTTATCGGATCTCATGTGTGGCGCGCGTTGACCGATTCGGGGCACGAGGTGGTGGCGGTCGATGCGATGCTCAGTGCGGCGCACGGCGTCGAGGCCCGGCCGCCGGACGGGCTGCATCGCGTCGACGTCCGCGACCAGGACGCGCTCGACCGTGTGCTGCCGGGAATCGATGTGGTGTGCCATCAGGCCGCGGTGGTGGGTGCGGGGGTGACCGTTCAGGATGCGCCCGCCTACGCCAGTCACAACGATCTGGGAACGGCGGTACTGCTGGCAGCGATGGATCGGGCCGGTTGCCGCAGGCTGGTGCTGGCATCGTCGATGGTGGTGTACGGCGAAGGGCGTTATCGCACAGCCGATTCCGTGGCGGTGACGCCGTTGCCACGTCGGCGCGCAGACCTCGAGCGCGGTGTATTCGACCATCGCCACCCCGACACCGGTGCGCCACTGCACTGGGCGCCGGTGCCGGAGGATGCGGCGCTGGACCCGCGCAGCCTGTATGCCGCCAGCAAACTCGCGCAGGAGAACTATGCCGCGGCGTGGGCCACGGCCACCGGCTCGACGGTGACCGCACTGCGCTATCACAACGTCTACGGATCCGAGATGCCCAGGGATACACCGTATTCCGGTGTGGCCGCGATCTTCCGCTCGGCGCTCGAGGCGGGGGCGGCGCCGCGCGTATTCGAGGACGGCGCCCAGATGCGCGACTTCGTGCACGTGACCGATATCGCCGACGCCAACCGGCGGGCCGTGGAACAGCCGTTGGACCGGTTCACGGCGCTGAATATCGCATCGGGACATCCGATCAGCATCGGCGCGGTGGCCGCGATCCTCGCCCGTGCCCAGGGCGGCCCCGAGCCGGTGGTGACCGGCGAGTTCCGGCCGGGCGATGTGCGGCATATCGTCGCGGGACCGGATCGGGCCCGCGAACTGCTGGGCTTCACCGCGGCGATCGATCCCACGCAGGGGCTCACCGACTTCGCCACCGCTCCGTTGCGGGCCGCCGCCGGTGCGGGGGCGCCGCAGTGGCGGCACTGACGGCGACGCTCAGGACGACGAGATCGACAACCCGCGCTCGTGAGCGGGCGGCGACACCGCGGCACGGCCGGCACCACCGAGCAGTGGCAGCCGAATGTCGAAGCGAGCGCCTCGTTCCCGGTTCGACGCGCTGATTTCGCCGTGGTGGACCGACACCAGACCGGCGGCGATCGCCAGGCCCATACCGCTACCTCCGCCCTCGGCCGCGGGCGAGCGCGCGGCGGTGCCGCGATATCCGGCCTCGAAAATGCGGGGGAGATCCGCCTCGGCGATGCCGGGACCGGTGTCGTCGATGCGCACCCAGGCGCCGGCGTGTGCGACCCCGGCCGAGATGTCGATACATCCGCCCGGCGGGGTGTGCGCGATCGCATTGGCCACGAGGTTGGTCAGCACCCGGGTCAGCGCCTGGTCGCTGCCGGCCACGGTGATCGCCGAATCCGGTTGCCGGGCAGACAGTTTCACTCCCGCACGCCCGGCGGCCGGCTCGGTGGCGGCGACCACCTCGTCGATGAGTTCGCGCAGATCCAGTGGTTCCAGGTGCAGGCGCAGGGCTCCGGCGTTGATCTTCGACATCTCGAACAGGTCGTCGACCATGCCCGACAATCGCGTGGTCTCACGCACCACCTGCCTGCCGTAGCGCTCGACATCTCCGGTCTGCGCGACCACGCCGTCGGCGAGCGCCTCGCCCATCGCCCGGATCCCGGCCAGCGGCGTGCGCAGATCGTGGCTGACCCACGCCACCAGTTCGCGCCGCGACGCCTCGGCGGCGCGCTCCTGATCGAGCATCTGTTTCTCCCAGACCAGCTGCCGTGCCTGCGCCCGGCCCAAGACGACCGCCGCGGGCACGGTCACCGCCGTGACCACGACGAGGACCACCGACATCTTGGCCAGCGCGTCGCTGAACATCAGACCGCTGACGGCGATGAAACCGCTGAGGGTGGCCAGCGTCGGGATCAACACCAGAATCACCATCGACAGCCCGAGGGCCCGATTGCGAAAGGCGCGCAGCAGCACCGCTCCGAGCGCGACGACCGGCACCGACCCGGCCAGTGCCCATCCGACCAGTCCCGCAACATCATTCGGCACGATCGACTCCTGTCCCGATACCCCAGGCGTAGCCCCGCCCCCACACCGTCTCGATCCGGTGGGTATCGCCGAGTTTGGCACGCAGGCGTTTGACGTGCACCGTCACCGTCGACTGGTCGCCGAAATCCCAGCCCCACACCTGCGCGAGCAGCTCCGTCCGGCTGAACACGCGCCGCTGATTGGCCAGCAGGAAAGACAACAGGTCGAATTCGCGTGCCGTCAGCGATACCGGCCGACCGGCGATGTCCACCGTCCGGGCCGCCGGCCGCAGGCGGATCTCGCCGCTGCGCAGCACACCGGTCGTCGGTGCCGGTCCGTGGGTGCGGCGCAGCACCGAGGCCACCCGCAGCGCCAGCTCGCGCGGACTGAACGGCTTGGTCAGGTAGTCGTCGGCGCCCGCTGTCAGTCCGAGCACGCGATCCTCCTCCTCGCCGAGGGCGGTGAGCATGATGATCGGTGTCTCGGGACGCTCGCCCTCGCGCACCGACCGGCACAACTCGATGCCGTCGGGCGCGGGCATCATCACGTCGAGAACGGCCAGATCGATGTCACCGCCGTCGAGGGCGCGTTCCGCCTGTACGCCGTCGGCGGCTTCGGTGACCTCCATGCCGTCGCGTTCGAGGTAGCGGCGGACCACCTCACGCACGACGGGATCGTCATCGGCGATCAAAATGCGCACCGCGCTCACCAATTCGTGAGAACGAGGTGGGCGAGCACCAGGGTGCCGACGGCCTGGACGGTCAGCCAGGCGCGCGCGGTGTGCGCCGGCAGGAAGGCGGTTCCGCCGATCACCCAGATGTCGAACGGCAGCCAGATCCGCTCGGTCTCGGCCTTGCTCAGGCCGCTGAGATCGGCGAGCAGAAGACCGGTCAGCGCGGCCAGAGCCAGCAGCGCCGCCGGGTCCGCGCGGGCACGCCAGCGCGCGAGCGCCGCCGCGGGGGCGGCGCGGATCTGCGTGGGTGCGGGAAGGTGCAGCGCACCCGGAAGCCGATGCAGCGCAGCGGCAGACGCCAATCCGATCGCACACACCGTCGCCGCCAGATTTCCCCAGATCCAGTAGGACGCGGGACGCGTCGTCGCGATGCCCTGGTAGTAGCGCTGCACCACCAGGTGATAACCCTCCAGCCACCAGAAGCCCGACAGCGTGAAGGCGGCGACGACCGCCAGCGCGCCCAGCACCGCGGGCCACACCGCTCGCACACCGCGCAGCAGTGCCACCGCCGCGGCCGGGACGGCCATCAGAACCAGTCCGTAGTTGAGATAGATGCCGAATCCGAACAGCACCCCGGAGACGACCAGGATCAGCGGACGTGGCCGCGCGCCGCCGAGTCCTACCGCGAGCGCGGCCACCGCCCAGGCGACCACTCCGGCGAAGAACGCGTCCGCCGAGACCGCCAGCCAGATCGCCGCGGGCGCGAGGGCGAGATACGGTGCGGCCGCCCGCGCCCTGCTTTCCGCGCCCAACGCCCGCATCGCCACGAGCACGGCCATCGACGCGCTGCAGCCGACCACCACGCACAGCGTGGAAGCCCATGCGCCGCCGCCCAACCCGATCCGGTCCATCCAGACGAACACCAGCAGTGCGCCCGGCGGGTGACCGGACACGTGCGTGGTCCACGAATCGGGTTGAAAGTCCAGGATGCGGGCGGAGAATCCGCGCAGCATCGCCGGAATGTCGTGCACTCCGCCGACCTCGTGCAGATACTCGTGCATCGTCGTGAGCCGACCGGCGAATCCGCGCTGCCACCCGTCGACCATGGCCAGGGAGAACGCCCACGCCAGTGCGGTCACCCAGGTGGCCGGCAGCAGCCGTCGCCAGGTGAGCGTGGCGGCGAGCCGGGGGCCGTAGAGCACCACGGCGAAGGCGATCACGATCGCGGGGCCCGTACCCCAGCCGATATGTGGAAGCCAGGAGCCGAAGATCGGCGCCGCCGCGGCGTAGAGCGATTCGCGATAGTGCGGTGTGCTGATCCTCGGCACGAGGAAGGCGGCCGCCACCAGGATCGTCGCTGCTGCCGCGCAGGCGACATCGGCGCGCACGCCCGATACTCGCCGTGTCTGCGATGCGGTGCTGCTGCGGGTATCGCTCACCCGTTCACCGTAGGTCCCGTCGGTGCGACGCGGCGCGCACGCGATCGTGCCGTCATACTTTCGTCACCTGTGTCACCAGCTGTTTTTCGTCCGATCGGCCTTACGGTCGACACGTGACCCCAGTCGAAGCCAGTGGAGAGCTGACCGTGGTGATTCCCTGCCGGAACGAGGCCGACGCGCTACCGGGCGTCCTGGCGGCGGTCCCGACGGAGTATCGGGTGGTCGTCGTGGACAACGGTTCGACCGATGACACCGCCGCGGTGGCGCGTGCCGCGGGCGCGACGGTGGTCGTCGAATCCGTCCCGGGCTACGGCAGCGCGGTCCAAGCCGGGATCGCGGCCGCCACAACCGAACTGGTGGCGGTGCTCGACGGTGACGGTTCGATGGCGCCCGACGAATTACCGCTGCTGGTGGCCGAATTGGGCCCCGACGTGACCATGGTGGCCGGGCGCCGCCGCCCGGTCCGCGGCGCCTGGCCGTGGCATGCGCGCCTGGGCAATTGGCTGCTGGCGCACTGGTTGCGGCGCCATTACGGGCTGCCCGTGCACGATCTGGCCGCGATGCGCGTGATCCGCCGCTCCGAGCTGGTGGCACTGGGCCCGCTGCATCCCCGGTCGGGATATCCGCTGGCCCTGCTGGCCGGCGCGGCGCGGGCCGGGTGGAAGGTGGTCGAACGTGATGTCACCTATCGGCCGCGCACCCACGGTGTGTCGAAAGTGTCCGGTTCGGTAATCGGGACGGTACGTGCCGCCCGCGACTTCTGGAGTGTGCGATGACTGTTCTGCCATTGACGCTGCTGGTGGTGGCGAAGGCGCCGGTCGCCGGATTCGCCAAGACCCGGCTGACCCCGCCGCTGGCTCCGGCCGAGGCGGCGGATCTGGCCGCCGCCGCGCTCCTGGACACCCTGGCCGCGGCGCGCGACTGCGGCGCGGCGCGAGGCGTGGTCGCGTGGACCGGCGATCTGGAGCGAGCCTGCCGCGCACGCGAAATAGGTTCGGCCCTGCGCGATTTCGATGTGGTCCCGCAGCGCGGCGACGGTTTCGGTGTGCGCCTGGCGAATGCGCACGCCGACGCGGCGCGATTCGGGCTGCCCGTTCTGCAGATCGGGATGGACACCCCGCAGGCAGGGCCGGCGCTGCTGGCCGAATGCGGGGCTCGGCTGCTGGCCGGCCCGGATGCGGTGCTGGGGCCGGCGGCCGACGGCGGCTGGTGGGCGCTGGGGCTGTGTGACGTGCGCCCGGCACGAGTCCTCGCGGAGGTGCCGATGTCCACCGATCGAACCGGTGCGCTCACTCGGGAGGCATTGCTGCGCAACGGCTGTCGCGTCGATATGCTGCGGGAACTCCACGATGTCGATCTGTACTCCGATATCGCCGAGGTCGCAGCGGGCTGCCAGGGCCTGTTCGCGGCGGCGGCCGGATCGGTGACGGCTCCGCACGCATGAGCGCCGAGCGCGGCCGAGGTCACCCGCCGTATACGGCATGGACCTCTTCGCACGCGGTGATGATTCGCCCGATCTGCTCGGCGGTGAGGGCGGCGTGCAGCGACAGCCGGATCAGCGACCTGCCCGCAGGGGTGGCGGGCGGACAGAACGGCGCGCCGAGGACACCGTGTGCTTCCAGGATCGCGCGCACCGCGCGACCGTCGGCTTCGGTTCCGGCGGGAACGGCGATGATGTGGCTGTCGACTCCCGCCATCTCGAAACCTGTGCGGGCGAGCGCTTTTCGGACGGTATGGGCGATCTCGCGCAGCCGGGCGCGGCGTCCGTCCTCGGCTCGGATCACCTCCAGGGTCGCGGACAGCCCGGCGATGTCGTGGGATCGCAGGCCCGAGGAGAAGATCGCAGGGTAGGACACCGAATCGAAATAGGGTGCGAACTCGGGGTCGAGCGCGGTCACCAGCCCGGCCCGGCCGACGAACGCCTTGGCCAGGCTGGCGGTGCGAAACGGCACGCGCCGGGTGAGCCCGAGCGCGACCACGGCACCCGCACCGTGCGGGCCGACGACGCCCAGCGAGTGCGATTCGTCGACCACGAGCAGAGAACCGGTCTCGTCGGCCACGTCGCACAGTGCCGCCAGGGGGCTGGGTGTGCCGGTGGTGTTGTCGATCGCGTCGACAGCGATGATGCCGGGGCCGTGGGCGCGGATCTGCGCCGCCAGCCGGGCGGGGTCGTTGTCCCCGAAGGTGTGCAGCGGCGCGGCCGCGGCCAGGGCCGCCTGTCGCCAGGACATGTGTGTGTTCTCCCCGACATGTATCGGAATGCCGGGCGCCGCAATGGCTTGCAACAACCCGATATTGGCCGCCCAGCCGGATTGGCACACCACCGCCGTAGCGCTGTATGTGTAGTCGGCCAGGCGACGCGCCAGAGGACCGGGTTCGGGCTCGATCGGGGTGAGCAGCGCCTCGCTCATGGCGGCTGTGATCCGCCTGTCGCCGGACAGCGCCAGATAGTCGCTCGTCGACAGTCCGATGTCGGTGGCGGCGGTGCCGGGGCCACGAAGAAACATCCGGGCTTCTCGCATCTGCGCCGCGTGGCCGCGGCCGATATGTTGCTGCACGCGTTCGGCGACTGTTGCCACCTCGGTCTCCTCGGTAGGTCGCGCTCGTCGGTGTGATTCGCCATGCCTGGTCGGTGCCCGCCGCCACAGCCTGATGAGCGGGCGCCCCGAAGATCATCGCGCACTCGGAGGGTGAGGTGCCCCGCGATGCGATGACGAAACAATGACGTCATGATCTCGTCTCGTCGGGACGGGGTAGTAGTCGAACCCGTGCCTGCCGGTCGCGGCGGAAAATGGTTCGAAGGTTGTGATGTGTGTGATTTAGCATCGCCCGGTGGCGGATACGGTGAACCGGCAGTGGATTCTGCGGAGGCGGCCCGAAGGGGAGTTGCGGGAGGGTGATTTCGAGCTCGGAAGCGCTCCGATTCCGGTGCCGGGGCCTGGGGAGGCCTTGGTCAGGGTGCATCGACTGGGTATCGATCCCACTCAGCGTGGATGGCTCAACGATTCGGACAACTACATCGATGCGGTCCCGGTCGGCATGGTGATGCGGGGGAGCGGGGTAGGGCAGGTGGTGCGCTCGAACACCGTGAGCTATCCGGAGGGCAGCTGGGTCGCCGGTATGGTCGGCTGGCAGGATTACGTCGTCGCGTCCGACGGGGGTTTGTTCGGGCTGAACGTGGTGCCCGACGGTGTCGCCCCGACGCTGATGCTGAGCCTGTTCGGAGCGCCCGGCTTGACCGCGTACTTCGGTATGACGGATATCGGCCGGCCCGAGCCGGGCCGGACGGTGCTGGTGTCGGCTGCGGCCGGTGTGACCGGATCGATTGCGGGACAGATAGCGAAAGCCTTGGGCTGCACTGTCATCGGCATCGCAGGCGGTCCGGCCAAATGCACCTGGATCACCGACCGGGCGGGCCTGCATGCCGCCATCGATTACAAGAACGACGACGTCTCGGCCGGTTTGTCCCGCCTGGCCCCGGACGGTGTCGACGTCTTCTTCGACGGCGTCGGCGGCCGCGTTCTCGAGCATGGTCTGGCGCACCTGGCGCACGGCGCTCGTGTCGTTCTGGCCGGTGCGATCTCTTCCGGGTACAGCGGCGCGGACCCGCAGTACGGGCCGCGGAACTACATGCAGCTGGCCATGCGCCGGGCACGCATGGAAGGGTTCATCTTCCTCGACTATCTCGACCGCTTTCCCGAGGCGTTCGCGGCGCTGCGCGACTGGCACGACCGGGGCGAACTCACCATCGCCGAAACCGTGAGTATCGGCTTGGAATCCGCTCCCGGTGCACTGCGCGCTGTCTTCGAGGGCGGCAATCTCGGTAAGCAGTTGGTCGACATCGTGGAGTCCTGACCTATCGATCGCCGAGGATCGCGAGGCCGCTCCGGAAGGTGGGCCTACGTCAGGCCACAGATTGTTCGAAGACCGTCGGGCCGAGACACATCCGCGCGATGGAACTCGGCCCGACGACGGTGCGTGCAGTCTCTACGCGGTGTGCATGGCCGCATTGATCTTGCGGATCATTTCGGAGGTCACGGGGCTGGGGCGGCCGTGAGCCGCAGCGGCCTCGAGCGCCATTTCGACGGTGGTGCGGAAGTCGTCGGCCCGGGCGGGATCCTGCTGGGCAAGCACCGTCACCGCGGTGGTCAGCGCGGGCAGTACCTGGTCGGCGAGTTCGGCGACGGACTTTCCGCGCAACGTGATGTCCTTGGACTTCGCAGCCAGCAGATGTCCGACGGGACCGGTCGCCGACATCAGCGCCACCGAGCCCGCGGTGGCGGCCTTGTGGGGCTTGTCGGAAGTAGCGGCGAGCAGAGAGACCGCGCCGTAGGCGGCGGTGCGCACGGTGAGCTGGTCCTGCTTGGTCGCAACGAGGACGGTGGACATGGCGTACTCCTTCGAAAGATGTTGTGGCGGTTGCCCTACCGGTCTCGGTGGGGCTCGGCCTGTTCGATGGACTTACTTTGTCCGGTGCCGCTGACAGGGCCCTGATGCCGTTCTGACACCGGACAGGTGGGCTGTACGCGCCGCTGACCGAAGGGGCCTGAATCGCATCGTCCAGGGCACGGTGGTCCGAGCCGCGGCCGGCACTGGATCTAGAGGTCGATGACGACCTTGCCCCGCACATGCCCTCCGGCTTGCAGTTCGGCCGCGCGGCGGATCTGCTCGATGGGGAAGCTCGCCGCGATCGGCACCCGGAGTTGTCCGGCCGCGACCGAGCGGGCCAACTCGTCCACCGCACCGGGTGCGGCGGTGGCGCCGTTGGCCGACGTTACGCCGTCGACTTGTGTGGCGATGAGGCTGATTCGGCTGTCGGGGACGCCGAGATCCCTTGCGGCGTCCACTGTTTCGGTCCCGTGCAGGTCGAGGGCGGCGGTGACACCGCCGGGGGCGAGGGCGCGGACCCGGTCGGCCAGGCCGTCGCCGTAGATGACCGGCTCGGCTCCGAGATCACGCAGGAAATCGGCCGATGTCGCCGATCCCGTCCCGATCACACGCGCTCCCGCCAGCCGGGCCAGTTGGACAGCGAACACGCCGACTCCGCCTCCCGCACCGCCGATCAGCACCGTGTCTCCCGGGCCGGGATTGACCACGGCGAGAGCCGCCGATGCCGTGCGGCCGGCGATCACAAGGGTGGCGGCGGTGCGATCGTCGACCTCGTCCGGGGTGCGATAGGCCTCGTTCGCCGCGATCGCTCCGCCCGCGTCGACCACCACGAAGTCGGCGACCGCGCGGGAGAGGGCAGCCCCGAACACCCGTTCGCCGGGCGCGAAGCCGCTCACCCCCTCGCCGACCTGGTCGACCACTCCCGCGTAATCGGTCCCGAATCCCGCCGGAAGGCTCAAACCGAACCGGGCGGCAGTGTCGGCGTCGACGATCATCTTCCAATCCATCGGGTTCAGGCCGGCCGCGGTGACCCGCACGCGAACCTGCCCCGGACCGGCCGACGGAGCCGGAATCTCACGGACTTCCAGACCTTCGGGGCCGCCGAACGACTCGAGCCGGACCGCCCTGCCCGTCAGCCGTCGATCGCTGTGTTCGTGCATGTATGCCTCTGTCATCGGGCCGAGGGAAGGTCTCGTCCGGACCGAAGAACGCACTGAAACGGACTATGCTCCGCTTACATGAACGACCGTAGCATAAACGGAGCGTGATCCGCTTTGAGTGAATCGGAGACGCGCGCGCCCCGCGCGGACGCAACCCGTAACCGTGACCAGTTGCTCGCGGTGGCGACCCGCATGTTCGCCTCGGGTGAGTCCGACGCGTCGCTCCGTGCGATCGCGCGCGAGGCCGGCGTCGGCATCGGCACGCTCTACCGGCACTTCCCGACCCGCGAGTCGCTGGTCGACGCGGTCTACCGGGGTCAGGTCGTGCGGCTGACGACCGGAGCCCGCGAACTGCTCGGCCAACTGCCCCCGGCCGCGGCGATGCGGCAATGGATGGACTTGTTCGGCGACTGGATCGCGACCAAGAACGGGATGCTCGACACGCTGGTGGCGATGATCGAGGCGGGCGAGATCGCCCACGCCCAAACCCGAACCGAGCTCTTGGCGGCCATCACCATGATCCTCGACGCCGGCCACGCGGCGGGCGACCTTCGTTCCGACGCCACCGCCGAAGACATCGCCGCCATGCTCGTCGGAATCTTCACCGTCACCCCGAGGCCCACCCATGAAGCCATGGCGAGCCGGCTACTGAACCTCCTGATGGACGGCCTCCGACCCGCCGCCCAGCCGGCCTGAGCCCGGCCTGGGACGGTCGACCGGCCAACCAATCCCGCGTGACCGAGCGCAGGACCGACGGCACCGTCGCGCAAGCGGAAGGTCAACCCGCCCAGACTGTTTCGCGTCGCCCCGCCCGCGTGCGACGCGGCGTGACTTCGAGTTCCGTGCGAATATGAACCCGCGCCGTGCTGCCCGGCCCGCTCGATCCGCCGGCTGACGAGCTGATCAGGCGACGACGTAGCGGATTGCGCTCTCGCACAATCGTTTTCCTGCGCGCCATATCCGAGCCGGCACGGCGTTGACTCCGCTGTGCGCCTAGTTCGACACCGAACCGATGCTGGCGACGTATTTGCCCACACCCTGGCCGGACGCCAGCAGGTCGTGTCCGGCAATCACCTCGTCCAGCGACGCCAGTTCGGTGACCGGGAGCGACAGTGTGCCCTCGGCGAGGTAGTCCAGCACCCGGCGGGTAGCGGCGGCGACCTTCGCCGGCGCACCGGCGACGAGGCCGCGGTGGCTGAAACCGGTCAGGGTGAGGTTGCCGCCAAGCAGGCGACCGAAGGGCGGGAGCGGGGCGGGTGCGCCGCCACCTGCGTTGCCGAACAAGACAATTCGGCCGGTGGGGCGGGTGACCTCGAGATCCAGATCCAGATCCAGTGCCTCGGTGCCGAGCGGGTCGAGCACGAGGTCCACTCCGCGGCCATCGGTCGCCGCGCGGATCTCCTCGGCCAGGCCTTCACCGCGGACGAGGACGGTGTCGTAGCCGGGCACCGACCTGCCGGCGCGGCTCACTGTCCCCAGGAGGCGGCCACCACCGAGCAGCGGCACCAGCTGTGCCACCGCGCCGCCGATACCGCCGGCGGCGGAGTGCACCAGAACCGTGTCCCCAGCGGTGAAGCGGCCGGCCTCGGTGAGCAGCAGCAGTGCGGTCGCCAGGCCGAGTGGGGTGGCGGCGGCCGAGCTCAACGGGACGGCGTCCGGTACCGGCACGGTGAGTTCCGCTCGCGCCGTGGCGATCTCGGCGAAACCTCCGCCGCCGAGCGCTACGGCCGCGACCCGATCACCGACGGCCGGTCCGGTGACCTCGGCACCCACTTCGCGCACAGTGCCCGCGATTTCCAATCCGGGGCGGTAGGGCCACGACGAGGCGTAGCCCGCATCGCCTCGGCGAGCCATCACGTCCATGAAGTTCACGCCCGCGTAGGCAACGTCGATGGTCACCTCGCCCGCTGCGGGTCGCGGCGGGTCCACCTCGCGGATCTCCGACTTCTCCGCACCGCCGGGGGCGGTCATCACCAGGGCTCGCATCGTCACTCCCAACACTTCACTGCCGTCGATCGATGGAGATCAACTACACAACGCGGAGGCACATTCCTGGCGACCGAGCCGCCGAGCGCGACCACCGACGCCACGATGATTGTCCATTCCCGCGGAGAGCAGGCCTTCCCGCCGGTAGAGACTTCGGTCCAACTCGCCGCCGCTCCGACCTGCTACACGAAAAGCCCTGCGTAAGACATGCTCTTATCTATGTCGCAGACGAAGCACACCGTCGGGGAGCTACGCAGTCAGGCATGGTGGGACAACTCGGGAAACCGGGAGATGACGGCTCTCTATCTCGAGCGGTTCCTGAATTTCGGTCTCACCCGGGCAGAGCTTCAGTCGGGCCGGCCGATCATCGGAATCGCTCAGACGGGTAATGATCTGGTTCCCTGCAATCGGCACCATCTCGCCCTCGCCGACCGGATCAAGGCGGGCGTCCGCGATGGCGGCGGCATTCCGTTCGAATTCCCCGTTCATCCGTTGCAGGAGACGGGAAAGCGTCCCACCGCGGCGCTGGATCGGAACCTGGCGTATCTCGGACTGGTCGAGGTGCTCTACGGATATCCACTCGACGGAGTGGTTCTGACGACGGGCTGCGACAAGACCACGCCCGCCTGTCTGAGCGCCGCGGCGACGGTCAATATCCCGGCGATCGTCCTGTCCGGAGGGCCTATGCTCAATGGCTATCATCGCGGCATGCGGACCGGGTCGGGTCAGGTGATCTGGCAGTCGAAGCGGCTGTTGGCCGGCGGGCAGATCGACTACGACGAATATCTGACGCGAGTGACCGCCTCCGCGCCCAGCATCGGCCATTGCAACACCATGGGCACCGCACTGTCGATGAACAGTTTGGCCGAGGCGCTGGGAATGTCGTTGCCCGGCTGCGCGGCGATACCGGCTCCCTACAACGAGCGGGCGCAGATGGCCTACGCCACCGGCCTTCGGGCTGTCACGTTGGTCCGAGAGGATCTGACTCCCCGCAAGATCATGACCCTGCGGGCCTTCGAGAACGCGATCGTTGTCGCATCGGCCATCGCGGCCTCGACCAACGCGCCCATCCACATCAACGCGATTGCCCGTCATGTCGGTGTGGAGTTGTCCAACCGGGACTGGCAGCGCGTCGGACGCGACATTCCCGTGCTGGTGAATCTGGCTCCCGCAGGGGAGTTCCTCGGCGAGGACTTCTACCGCGCCGGCGGTGTCCCGGCAGTCATGCGGTCGCTGCTGGATGCGGGACACCTGCATGGGGACGCCGTAACCGTCTCGGGGCGAACCGTGGCGGAGAACCTGGAGGACGTCCCGCCCGCCGACCCGGCGGTCATTCGCCCACTCGACGACCCGGTCACCGCAAACGGCGGACTACTCGTCATGGCCGGGAACCTGTTCGACTCGGCGATCATGAAGACATCGGTCCTCACCGACAACTTCCGGGCCCGCGGTTCGCACCCCGACGATCCGTCGGCGTTCGACTTTCGCGCCCTCGTGTTCGACGGGCCGGAGGACTACCACGCTCGCATCGAAGACCCGGAGCTGGGCATCGACCGGGACTGCATCCTTGTCATCCGCTATACCGGCCCCGTCGGATATCCGGGCTCGGGCGAGGTCGTGAACATGGAGCTTCCCGCCGCGGTGATCCAACGGGGCATCACCGCGCTGCCCACCCTCGGAGACGGTCGCCAGAGCGGCACATCGGACGCGCCGTCCATCCTCAACGCCAGCCCCGAGGCCGCGGTCGGCGGGAATCTCGCCATCCTGCGCACCGGTGATCGGATCCGTGTCGATCTGGACAACGCGCGGGTCGACGTCCTCCTGTCGGAGGAGGAGATCACCGCGCGGTGGGCCGACTACACACCACCGGAACTGGAAAACCAGACACCGTGGCAGGAGATCTACCGGGCCACGGTCGGCCAACTGGACAGCGGCGGCTGCCTCGAGCTTGCCGTGGCGTACCAGGACCTCGTCCACACCAAGGGGATTCCTCGTGACTCACACTGACTCCGGCGAAACGATCCTGATCGCCGACTTCGACTTCGGCGATGTGGATATCGAACGCGCAATCATCGAGGGGGCCGGTCTGCGGCTGGTTGCCGCGCAGTGCAAGAGCGAGGACGAGGTGATCGAGGCGGGCCGCGAGGCCGGCGGCGTCCTGACCCAGTACGCGCGGGTCGGATCGCGCGCGATCAGCGCGATGACCCGGTGCCGGGTGATCGCCCGCTACGGCACCGGAGTGGACATCGTCGATGTCGACGCCGCGACCCGCCACGGAATACAGGTCACGAACGCGCCGAACGAATGGTGTGCCGAAGAGGTCGCCGATCATGCCGTCGCGCTGTGGCTCGCGTCCGCCCGCAAGATCTGCCGGTACGACCGGGCGACCCGGCAGGGCGAATGGCATTGGAAGACCGGGGAGCCCATCCACAGATTGCGGGGTCAGGTGCTGGGCCTGCTGTCCTTCGGGGCGATCGCACGGCTCATCGCCGAACGCGCGAAAGCCTTCGGCGTAGAGGTCTGGGCATACGACCCCTTCGCCGACCAGTCCGAGATCCGAGCAGCTCAGGTCCGGCCGATGTCGTTCGACGACCTCGTGGCAGGTGCCGACTACGTCATCGTCCAAACGCCGCTCACTCCGCAGACCCACCACACCTTCGACCGTGCGACGCTTCGCAGGATGAAATCGACTGCCATCCTTGTGAATACAGCACGCGGACCGATCGTGGAGGACGCGGCGCTGCATCAGGCGCTCACCGAAGGATGGATCGCCGGCGCGGCACTGGACGACCTCGAGGAGGAGCCCGCGAAACAGCGCGAATGGCGCCCGACCAACCCCCTCCTCGAACTACCCAACATCATCGTCACACCCCACGCCGCCTACTACTCCGAGGAAGCTGTCAGAACGGTGCGGGCCATCGCCGCGGAAGAGGCCGTCCGGGTTCTGACCGGGAAACCGGCGCGATACCCGGTCAACGACCTACCGCCCGGCGCCGGGCGGAACGAAGTTCGGAGCTGACAAGGCCGACGGACTGCCGAACCGAAAGGCTCTCACACAGAGGGTATTTCAGCATCAACTTGCCGGAGTCGCGGTCGACGGCCGTACGTTCACAGTCCCACTCGAACAGTCCGGGTCAGTCCGCGCTCGGCGTCGGAATCGGCGTACGGGCGTTGATGGCCTCGGCTATTTCGGCCGCTTCGGCGAGAGCAGTCGGTTGCCGCTAGTGTTCTGCGCCTGAAATCCGTTGCAGATATCGTGCGAGGGAGTCGAGGATCTCTTCGGCGGTCTTGCGCCAGACGAAGGGGCGTGGGTTGGTGTTCCACTGGTCGACCCAGTTGCGGACGTCTTTCTCCAGTGCCGCAACGCTTTTGTGGACGCCGCGACGCAGAAGTTGTTGAGTGAGGAAGGCGAACCAGCGTTCGACCTGGTTGAGCCATGACGATCCGGTCGGGGTGAAATGCACGTGGAACCGCGGATGTGCGGCGAGCCATTGCTGGACCAGCGGGGTCTTGTGGGTGGCGTAGTTGTCACACACCACGTGCACATCCAGTTCGGCCGGCACGGCCTTGTCGATACTGGTCAGGAATTTCTTGAACTCGGTGGCCCGGTGTCGGCGGTGCAGTTCGCCGATCACGGTGCCGTCGGCGATGTTGAACGCGGCGAACAGGCTGGTGGTGCCGTGGCGGGCGTAATCGTGGGTGCGACGCTCGGGCATGCCCGGCATCATCGGCAGCACCGGCTGTGACCGGTCCAAGGCTTGGATTTGCGACTTCTCGTCTACACACAACACGACCGCCCGTTCGGGCGGATTGTGGTACAGGCCAACAACATCCACGACCTTCTCCACGAACAGAGGGTCGGTGGAGATCTTGAAACCATCACTCAGATGCGGTCTCAGCTCGAACCGCCGCCAGATCCGCCCGACCGTCGATTTCGACAGTCCCGTCCGCTGCGCCATCGACGACCGAGACCAGTGCGTGGCATCGGACGGGGCCTGCTCCAAGGTCATCTCCACCACCTGCTGCACCTGATCCAGCAGAATCGACGGCGGCCGGCCCGGCCGCG